>DATKYA010000300.1:0-2637 GCA_035528775.1 Planctomycetota bacterium
ATGCTGCCGATCATCGTGCTGTTCTTCTTCGCCCAGCGATCGTTCATCGAAGGAATCACGCTGACCGGGATGAAGGGGTGAGCGGGGGCTTCCATCCCCGCATGCTCGCGGCGAAGAACCTGCACGTATCGATCGGAGCCCTCCGTGCATCGGTGAATCCGCGGTTCACCAGCTTGATTGTTGATTCGGCACGTCGTGTGATTATAATAGTGGCATTGTGAGTCGATCGTCCGAAGACGAAAGCGATCCATCATGCAGATGCGACTGCCATTCAACCAAACCGAGCCCGGTGGGCGGCGCGGGATGAGGAACGGTCTGGCGAACCGCCTGAATCCGTCAGATCGTGCATTCCACGAGTGGTATCGGTTTGTACTGTCGTATCCCCCGCACCTGGTCTCCGGCTACCTGGACGATTTCGAGCTTCCGCCCGCAAGCACCGTGCTCGATCCGTTCTGCGGCACCGGAACGACATTGGTCGAATCGAAGCTGCGGGGAATGCACGCGGTGGGGCTGGAGGCTAATCCGTTCGCCCATTTCGCCAGCTCGGTGAAGATCGATTGGGAAGTCGATTCGGGTGCGTTGTTGACTGCCGCCGAAGAGATTGCCGCGGAGGTCCGACAGAACCTGCTTGCGGAGGGCATCGATGACAGCCTGCCATGCGAACGTTCCCCGAGCGGGGTTGCTCTGAGGGAGCTGCCGCCGGAGGCAGCCAAGCTGCTGATCACCGGCTCAATCAGCCCGATTCCGCTCCACAAGACGCTCACGCTCCTTGAGAGCCTGAACAGGCGCTCCGGCGAGCCCTACCATCGCCAGGCACAGCTCGCATTGGCGAAGGCGCTGGTGTTTTCGATCAGCAATCTTCATTTCGGCCCGGAGGTCGGGGTCGGCAAACCGAAAACCGATGCTCCTGTCATTCCCCCATGGTTGACCGAAGTGAAGAGGATCGCCGCGGACCTGCGGTCGATCCGGGGAAGGAAACACGAGCCTTGCCAGGCATTCCTTGCAGACGCGCGAGACATCGCGAGCGTGATTGCACCCCAATCCGTTGATGCCGTCATCACGTCTCCCCCGTATCCGAACGAGAAGGACTATACGCGGATGACCCGGCTGGAGTCGGTTGTTCTCGGGTTCATCAAAAACATGAGCGAGCTTCGGCGCAACAAGAAGAACCTCGTCCGCTCGAACACACGGAGCGTGTATCGCGAAGATCACGATGACAGCTATGTCGCGGAGCATCCGGAAATCCAGAGAATCGCCGAGGCAATCGAGAAGCGGAGAATCGAGCTCGGCAAGACTTCCGGTTTCGAGCGGATGTACGGGAGAGTCACCCAGCTCTACTTCGGCGGAATGGCCCGGCATTTTGCAGAGCAGCGCAGCGTACTGCGTCCGGGAGCCAGGCTGGCGTACGTCGTCGGCGACCAGGCATCATATCTGCGCGTAATGATCCGCACCGGAGAGCTGCTCGCCGACATCGCCCAAGGCCTGGGCTACGAACTGGTCAGAATCGACCTCTTCCGAACTCGATTCGCCACGGCTACCAGGGAGCAGTTGCGCGAGGAAGTGGTCGTTTTGCGTTGGCCGGGAAGGAACCAGAATGGGTAAGAAGTCACTGAGCATCCAGCATCGGGGAAACAACACCGTCCACTACGTCCACTTGGTCCACTCGTGGGATAAGGAAACAACGATGAACACGTGGCGATGCCGGATCATCATGCTGGCCTGCCTGGCTGCTGCATTCTGCGGATTCGCGGCACACGCGGCCGAGCCTCCGGTTGCCGCGCCGAAGCCGGACGCGAGCGCGGCGTACTGCGACGCGGGCCAGTTCGACGTCGGCGTGATGGTGTGCGACTGGACCGACGCGAAGCGCAACCGCCCCGTGCCCGCCAGAATCTACTACCCGAAAACCAGTGCAGGGCCATTCCCGCTGATCATCTTTTCGCACGGGCTGGGCGGTACGCTCGACGGCTACGAATACCTCGGCCGCCACTGGGCAGGCCACGGATACGTGTGCGTGCATCCCCAGCATAAGGGCAGCGATGATGAGGTCTGGCGCAACAAGCCGGACCCCATGAAATCGATGCAGAAGGCCGTGAACGATTACCGCAACGGCATCAGCCGCCCGAAAGACGTGACGTTCGCGATCGACCAGATGGAGAAGCTGAACGGAGGCGATCCGGTGCTGAAGGGCCGGGTGGACATGAAGCGCATCGGCGTGGCGGGCCACTCGTTCGGCGCGTACACCGCGTTGGCATCGGCGGGGCAGGTGTTCAGCGGGCCGCTCGGGATCAAGGTGAGCTTCGCCGATCCGCGTGTGACGGCCGCGATTCCGATGAGCGCGCCGTTCAACAAGGGGCAGGATCCCAGGAAATGCTTCGCAAAGTTCGCTACCCCCTGCCTGCACATGACCGGCACACTCGACGCCAGCCCCATCGGCGAGACGTCAGCGGAGCAGCGGCGCATTCCATACGACAGCATCAGCGGCGCCGACCAGTACCTGATCACGTTCACCGGGGGCGATCACATGATCTTTTCGGGCCGCGGGTCAAACCTCTCCGTCACCGCGAAGGACGCCGCATTTCAGCGGCTGATCCGTACCAGCTCCATCGCGTTCTGGGACGCCTATCTGAAGGACGACGC
>DATKYA010000301.1:0-5535 GCA_035528775.1 Planctomycetota bacterium
TCTTTCGTCAGGAAGGATGAACTGCGGTGCGACGCTCCCGAAGGCGTCCAGAAACACAAGCTTCAGTTGCCCACCGTACTCCATAGCCCAGGGGATTTCCTTGGCCCAATTCCAATCAAGGTTTATGCTCACTGTCATCTCACCTGATGTGGAGTTGAGCATTATCTCCGGCGGCTCGAAAGAAGCCTCGGTATCGAATGGGCCGATGATGATATCGCCTGCTGCTGATATAGCCATACCGGCCAATGTAATTATTACTGCAGCCACGCACTTCATTCTCGCACACTCCTTTCGCTCAGAGACATTCGGCGACCCGTGAATAGATCGGTCATCTATGGCGGACAGCTCGACCCGAGGTTATTCCGAGTCACAATCAAATCCAGGACGTTGATCGTCCCGCTCTGGTTTATGTCCGCCCGCCAATTGGTGCCGGTAGCCGGGTCTTGTCCGAGGAGATTCCTGATCAGAAGGAGGTCCAACACGTTTACGCGACAGTCTCCGTTGGCGTCGCCCGTGATCGGCCAGCGCCTGCTCTTGGAGATTCCTGGGCAGGAAGCGATTGCAAGAATGGCGGCCATGATCAAAGCGTGTTTCATGGGCTGACCTCCTGTCTGCCTGCACGGCGGGACTGTGGTGGGTTCAATTAGGGCGTACATGCGTCGGAACGGCGGGGGCCTCGCCCATTGTTTCGGCCGATCGCACCCACACGGAGAACTCATGTATGTAGCAAATTCTGTGCCATACGGGTGATCATTTTGCTATTGACGTTACCGAATCTCTGTAAGTCCTTGCGGCATAATAACTTGTGGGAGGCAACCCATATGTGCCTATGTGTTTGCGTGTGTCCATACGTTCCAGCCAGCGTGTAAAAAATGAACACAATTTCGGGAAAAAACAACGATTGAGTGGTCGCAACCTATTGCAGCACAATTGATTACGCCGCATGGTGCGTTTTTGCAACAGATGTTGACGAAACGCAACGCTGCTTGCGCCACACTACGGCAGCATTCAGCCTGTTCAGGGCGACCGGAAAGCTGATCGTTCCGAAACTGGATCATAGGGAGGATGATTCCTGTGACGGAAACGCAAACGCCGACGCTTGCGCAGCGGCACGCCTGGCATACGCTTTCCATCGATGACGTTGCCGGCATACTGCACGCGGACCTGGAGCAAGGCCTGAGCACGCACCAGGTGAAGCGGCGGCATGCTCACTTCGGGCCGAACAAGCTGCTGGCAGCCAGGAAAGCAAGCGCCGTTGCGATCCTCCTGGCTCAGTTCAAGTCGCTGATGGTGCTGTTGCTGGCGGTGGCCGCGGGGGTGGGATTTGCCACAAGGCAGCCCGGCGAAGGCGCCTCCATTGCGGTCGTGATCCTGCTGAACGCCGCCATCGGGTTCGTCGTCGAGTACAAGGCCAACCGCGCTATGGAGGCCCTGCAGAAGCTAGGCATCCAGGATACGGTGGCGATCCGCAACGGCCGCCGCTCCCAGGTCAACGCAGTCGAACTGGTGCCGGGCGACCTGGTGGAGTTCGAAGCGGGCGATTCCGTGACCGTCGACTGCCGCCTCGCCGAGGCATCCGGCCTCCGTGTCCAGGAGGCCGCACTGACCGGCGAATCGCTGCCAGTGAACAAGAGTACCCCGCCGATCGACGACCCCGACCGCGAGCTTGCCGAGCGCACCAATATGCTCTACAAGGGCACCACGGTGGTCTCGGGCAGCGCCAAGGCGATTGTGGTCACCACCGGAATGACCACCGAAGTGGGCCGGATCGCCCTGCTCGTGAAGCAGGCCCGGGAGGAGGAAACGCCGCTGGAGGTGGGCCTCCGCAAGCTCAGCCGCTCGCTGATCATTCTGTGCCTGGGCGTGGCGGCGCTCGTGACGATCCTGGGAATCGCCAGCGGCCGCGATGTCACACGCATGATCATGACAGGTCTGGCACTTGCGGTGGCGGCGGTGCCGGAAGGCCTGCCCGTCGTCGCCACGATCGGCCTTGCCGTTGGCATGCGCCGCATGGCAAGGCGAAACGCCCTCATCAGGCGCCTGCCTGCCGTCGAAACGCTCGGCTCCGCAAACGTCATCTGCACCGACAAGACCGGCACTCTCACCGAAAACGAGATGACCGCCGTCCGATACGAGCTGGTCGACGGCCCGATCCACGTGACTGGGACCGGCTTCGAGCCGAAAGGAGAGTTCCGCAAGGACGGCCGCGCCATCGATCCGGCGGCCAACGAGCCGCTCCGGCTCGCCCTCATCTGCGGCATGCTCTGCAGCAATTCGTCGCTCGCCCGAAACCCGGAAACGGGGGAATGGACGGTCACGGGCGACCCTACCGAGGGCGCCCTGGTTGTTGCCGCCGTCAAGGCCGGCCTCGACCAGGACGAGCTGCGCGAGCAGTACGATGAACTGCGCGAGACTCCCTTCTCGCCCGAGAAGGCGATGATGGCCACGCAACACCGCGGGCCGGACGGCCGCGTGTACACGTTCGTGAAAGGAGCTGCTCAGCGCGTGTTCGACGCATGCACGGCGGTTCATACACCATCCGGGCCGCGGCCCGTCCTCGATGATGTCCGCCGCCATTTCGATCAAGCCCAGGAAGAACTGGCAGACGACGCCCTCCGCGTGCTCGCGCTCGCATACAAGGTCACCGACACACCGGAGGAGCCGTACCGCGGCCTCACCCTGTTGGCTTTGGCGGGCCTCTACGATCCGCCGCGGGAGGAAGTGGCCGAAGCTATCAAGCGCTTCAACGACGCCCACATCCGCACCGTGATGATCACCGGCGACCATCCCCTCACCGCGAAGGCAGTCGGGCGCACGCTCGGGATCATTGGCGACGACGGCGAGATGATCTCGGGGAGGGAACTCGCCGAAATGCCCACCGAAGCTCTCGCCGAGCGGGCCGACACCGTGAACGTCTACGCACGCATCACCCCGGAAGACAAGGTGAAGATCGTCCGGGCGCTCCAGAAGAAGGGGCACGTGGTCGCGATGCTCGGCGACGGCGTGAACGACGCCGCCGCTCTCAAGACCGCCAACATCGGCGTGGCAATGGGCATCGGGGGAACGGATCTGGCAAAGGAAACGTCGGACATCGTGCTGCTGGACGACCGGTTCGTGACGGTGGCCGCCGCCATCGAAGAAGGCCGGCTCGTGCTCGCCAACATCAAGAAGTTCATCCACTACCTGTTCTCATGCAACCTGAGCGAGATCCTCACGGTCTTCCTCGGCTCGATAACGAACTTGCCGCTGCCGCTGCTGCCGCTGCAAATCCTGTGGTTGAACCTGGTGACCGACGTCTTCCCGGCGCTGTCGCTGGCGTTCGAGCCGCCGGAGCGGGAGTTGATGAAGCGGCCGCCGCGCCCGGCGACGGAAGACATCTTCTCGGCGCGAATCAAGCGAGCGGTGGTCGGCCACGGGCTGCTGATCACGACGGCCACGCTGGGCGCGTTCCTTTGGGGGCTCAAGTCCGCCTCCGGCACACCCCAGGAAGTGAACATGACCGCTCAGACGGTCTGCTTCATGACGATCGCCCTCTCGCAGCTCTTCCACGCCTGGACCTCGCGCAAGGAAAGCCTGCCGATCATGCGGCCGGGGGAGGTGTTCTCCAATCCCTACATGATCGGTGCTGCCGTGCTCACCGTCGGGTTGCAAATGGTGGCAATCTACGTTCGGCCGCTCGGGCGGGTGCTGCACACGGTGCCGCTGACGCTCGAACAACTCGCGGCGGTATTCTTCTTCTCGCTGGGCCCGTTGATGCTGGCGCAGGCGTTGCGGTGGACGGTTTACCTGAGGAGGAAGAGGTAAGAAACTGCCTCAAACCGGGATGGTCGCTTGATGCCGATGTAGAGACGCCCCGGCGGGGCGTCTGAGACGTGCCGACGTATCTGTTTAGCGTGCGTCGGTGACGCACGCGGGGCGAACACGATGGTTCGCCCCTACGGAAAAATCGGGCGTGGTGGAGGCATTCGTACGGCAATGAACATTGAGATCGCCCTCGTCCAGATGTTCATACCGTCGTCAATTGCCGGTAGGAGCGAACCATCGTGTTCGCCCTCGCCCGGAAGCTCAGACCATCTGGGATTACCCGTAGGGTTGCGCAATCGACGCACGCTAAACACATACGTGCCACCGGCACGTCTCTACACGGTGTCGGCATTCCAATCCGTAGAATGACCGGTTTTGAGATAGTTTCTAATGGTTGGCCGTCGGAGACGGACTCCCGCAGCCTCTTGGTGCAATCACTCCTTGATGTACAGCAGCACGTCTTCCGGCTTGAGGTGATAGCCCGCGTTCAGCTCAGTCGCGGCGTCGGCATATTCGGTGGGCATCGACCCGATGTAGCCCCTGCCCATGCACTGGCCGCACCGAATGACCTTGGCGCCCCTGCACGTGTCGCAGACGAACTTGCGGGAGCCGTTGCACTGGGGGCAGATGAACGTGATGCCGCCGCGGCTGATGGTGCCCTTGCCACCGCACGCGACGCACGATCCGCCCCGTTGGGTGGTGCCGGCGCAGTTCGGGCAGGGTACGCTTTTCGGGCACTTGCTCTCCCGCAGCCACTTGTCGCGCTCGCGTAACAGGTCGAGCAGATCGATGAACTCGCCTTCGGTGACGTTCTGCAGCTTGAGGTCGCGTGCGATCCCGGTTTCGGCCTGCAGGCGAAGGGCGCGATATTCGTTTTCGACCTCGCGTATCACTTTCCTGGGGAAGGTGGTGCTGAAGCTGCTCAGGCCGAGGTAGAGCGGCTTCCACTGCTGCTTGGCGGCGCGCTGCTGAAGGTGGTCGAGCACGGCAAGGGCCTTGTCGACCTCCTCGCTTGTACCCACGAGCTTCTTCCGCTCCTGGATTCGCTCGAGGCACTGGGCCTTCTTGATGCCCTCAAGGCCGTCGGCGGCCGCGGTTGCAGCGTCGGTATCGCCTTCGGCGAGGAGGAACCGGACGCGGCAGATCACGGCCGGCTCGTCCGCGCCCTCGATTCCGGCAATGCGGAGCGCCTCCTGCAGCTCGATCTCGCTGATCCTGCGCCGAGCGCCGCCGATGGTGAACGTGGAGCCGGTCACCTCGCTGATCTCGCCGCTGACGACCGCCGAATTCAGCCGCAGATCGGCTTCGCCCTTGATCCTCCTCAGGCCACCACCCACCTTCTCCCATACGGCGCGGCTGTTTTCCACTTCGGCCTTCAGCTCGGCGAGCTTGAGTGAGAGCGGAGTGTCGGGGCCGCCGAGCGACACCGCGAACTTGCCGGAGAACGCCTCGCACTCCTTCGCTGCCTGTTCAAGGAGGTGCCGCTTCTCGTATCGTGCGACCGACTTGACGAGTGCGGGCCACGCGCGTGCGGCTTCGGCGGAATCCACCGCCTTCGCCTGCTCGAGCTCTCGCTGATAGCGCCCCCTGCGGGCGCGGATGATCCGGGTCAGCTCCTCCACGCCCAGGTTGTCGCCCGGTTCCAGCAGCTTGAGGGCTTCCGAGTATTTTTTCCTGGCGGCGAGCTTTTCGGCACCTTCCATGAGCTGATTGAAGCGTTCCCTCGCTCGC
>DATKYA010000302.1:0-5828 GCA_035528775.1 Planctomycetota bacterium
CTCGCCGTCGTGCACAAGTTCAGGCAGCAGCAGACGCAAGGCGGATTCGGAAGGCGAATCGAGGCGAACCCGCACCGCATACCTGGCTCCCTGGCGTCGCCCTGGCGTCGACGATTTTTCCTGTTGACAGCGCGGTGCCGCATTTGCTATCATTGCGTGGCGTGCGAGTGTGGCCAACGGCTGAACAGGGAATGGAGCCATGCAGGACTTCGACCTCATCGAGACGCCGGAAAACGTGGAGCTTCGCCAACCATTGGCGGGGATCGGTACGCGCTTCCTGGCCGGGCTGATCGACAACCTCCTGATCGGCTCGGTGATGCTGGTGGTGGCGGCGTTGGCGGGACTGGCGTCGTACGGCACGATAACGGACATCGTGGAAACCGGCGACTGGGCTGATGCCTGGCTGCTCGCGGTGATAACGGTGATCCTGTTTCTGGTGTACTGGGGCTACTTCGTGTTCTTCGAGCTCTACACCAATGGCCAGAGCCCCGGCAAGAAGCACAGGAGAATTCGCGTGGTGAAGGAGGGGGGCGGGGCGATCACCTTTATCGACGTGATCATCCGGAACCTGCTTCGCTGCGTGGACGCGATTGGCGGGTATTTCGTGGCCGGCGCGTGCATGTTCATCTCGCGCAAGGTGCAGCGGCTGGGCGATCTCGCGGCCGGGACCGTGATCGTGTCGGAAAGCACGACAGACTACGCGGCCACGAGCGCGATAGCGGGCCGGATCACGTGGGATCAGCCGATTACGCCGGAGGCCATGGAGGCCACGGGGCTGACGCCACAGGAATACGGGGCGGTGATGAGCTACTGGTGGCGGCGGCCGGAGCTGACGGTCGAGGCCCGGCGCCGCGTGCTGCCGAAATTGCTGCGGCCGATCGTGCGGCGCGTCGGAGTTACGCTGCCCGGCGGCTCGCTTGAAAGCTTGGAAAGCTTCGTATTCACCACGTACATCAGGCCGGCGGCCGGAGGGCAGGCGCCGGAGGAAGTGCGTCCTGAGGTTGCGCCCATCGACGTCCATCCGGCGGCCGCGGCCGATTCCGCGAGCGCGAATCCCACATTAGCCGATGCGGCTCCTGCTGAGGCGGCTCCTGCTGAGGCGGCTCCTGTCGATCCGGCTCCCGCCGAGCCCGATCTTGCCGAGCCCGGCCCTGCCGATGCACCGGCCGCGGATGCGCCGAAAGAACCCGGCCCGGAGCCCGGCCCTGCGGAGAACACCCCGTGACACCAGCCCGATTCGTCGAAACCCGCAAGGAGGCCTGGGCACGGCTGGACGCCCTGGTACGCCAGGCCGGCCGCCGAGGCACTGCCGGGCTTTCCAGCGCCGAGCTGCACGAGTTGATGCGGCTGTACCCGGGGGTGGCGGTGGACGTGGCCAGGGCGCGGATGTACGGGATCGACACGAAAACGCAGGAGCGGATCAACGCCTTCGCGGTTGCGGCGCACGGGCTGCTCTACCGGCGTCCGAGCTCGCGTCCGGGCCGCGCGATCTGGCGGTTCGTAATGTTTGATTACCCGGCGCTGTTCCGGCGGCTGCTGCCATACGTGGCCCTGGCCATCGCGCTGTTCGTAGTCACCGGGCTTGGCTGCTACTTCACCGTGCGGCTCAAGCCGTCGCTTGCGTACCGGTTCGTGCCGGAGGCGGTGGACATGGTCGACAACAACCCCGGCCTCTCGTCGGACGACATGATCGAGCGGTTTCGCGCGATGCCCAATGCGCCGCTGGCGGCGGGCGTGATCACCAACAACATCTCGGTGGCGTTCTTCGCGTTTGCCCTCGGAATCACCATGGGGCTGGGCACGTGCTATGTGATCCTGATGAACGCGATGATGCTGGCCGGATTCGCGGCACACTTCGTGAACAACGACCTGGGATTCCAGTTCTATTCGTGCATCACGGCGCACGGCGTGCTTGAGATCATGGCGATCCTGATTGCGGCGGGAGCGGGACTGCGGCTGGGCATGTCGGTCGCCGTCCCGGGGCGGATCAGCCGCGTGGCTTCGCTGCGTGCCGGCGCGAAGGACGCCGTGCTGCTGGTGCTCGGTACGCTCCCGATGTTCGTGGTGGCGGGCATCGCGGAAGGCTTCATCACACCCAGCCACCTTCCGGGCGAGATGAAGATCATTTTTGGCGTGGTGCTGGGATTCACGGCGATCATGTACTTGATGCTAGCGGGGCGCGTAAAGCGGGTGTAGAGACGCCCCGGTGGGGCGTCTGAGACGTGCCACCGGCACGTCTCTACAGCCGATGTCTCGACTTGATCAGCAGATAACGGTTGATCAGCTCGGGCATGACGGCGTGCGGATTGACGTCGAGCACGTCGACGCCGCGCGAGCGCATTGCGGCAAGTGCTTCTTCGCGGGCCTCGGTCACGTCGAGCGCCACGGCCTTGCTGTAGGAATCGGGCCGCGAGCTCAGCGGCGCCTCGGCAACCGCCAGCACCTCCGGATTCGACAGCGTGACCGCCAGTGGCAGGTGATAGCGTGCGAACCGCATCATGTGCTCGATGATCACGCTGCTGGCATCGCGGTCGATCACGTCGGTCATCAGGCAGATGAGGCCGCGCTTGCGGCACTTGCGTGAGACGAACTCGCAAGCCGCCGAATAGTTCGCCTCGACGAGCTTCGATTGCAGTTCGTAGAGCGCCTGGGCCACGCGGTCGATGCTCTTCACGTGGCGGACGGGCGGCAGGTAGCTCTCGATGCGGTCGCTGAACGCGAGCAGGCTGAACCAGTCGCCCTGCCGCAGCGCCACGTATGCGAGCATCAGGGTGGCGTTCACGTAGTAGTCGAGGCGGCTGATCCCCTCGAACTCGCCGGCTGTCGCCCGGCCGACGTCGATGGCCGCCAGCACGCTTTGCTGCCGCTCGGTCTGGTAGTTCTTCACGATCAGGCGGGCGTGCTTGGCGGTGACCTTCCAGTCGATGCGCGACAGCTCGTCGCCGGCGGTGTATGGCCGCAGGCTTTCGAACTCGGTGCCCTGCCCGATCTGCCGCAGGCGCGCGATCCCCTGCTCGAACGACGCCCCCCGCCGCAACAGCAGCTCATAGCGCTTGATGTTTACGAGGTTGGGGAAGACGTGCACGTCCGACGGCAGATCGAGGCGGAACTGCCTGTAGAACAGCCCCATCGCGGGCAGCACGCGGACGTCGACCGCCGGCAGGGTGTACGCGCCGCGGCGGGTGCCGGTGAGGCGGTATTCGATCGTGAACGACGCTCCGGCCTCCAGCTTGCCGGCCACCTGTGCGGGCGCGGCGGAGAACGGCGGCGGCAGGTCCTCCGCCAACTCGATGGCGACGGGCCGGCGGCAGCCGTTTCGCACGGTGAACGCCACGCGGGTCGGCACACCGATCGAGATCCGCCCGGGCACGGCCCGCTCGACCGTTATCTTCGCCCGGCGCGGCAGCAGCGCGGCGTCTACCGCCATGTAGGCCGCCAGCAGCACGAGATAGACGATCCCCAGGCCGTGCGCGGCATCGTACGCGGCGCCCGCCATGAACATTGGAGCAGCCGCCGCAACCAGGATGATCAGCCAGCGTGATGGAAGCATGCGGAAACGATGAACGATGAAGCATGAACACTGAACATCGATTCAGAATCCAGAATCCGAACTCGGAACTCCTGTCTCCTGTCTCCTGTCGTCTCCTACCTCGGCACTTCAACTCCCAGCAGCAGCTCATTGATGCAATCGTCGGTTGTGCGGCCTTCGACTTCAAACTCGGGTTGAAGCATGAGCCGGTGACGCAGGGCCGGGAGTGCCATGGCTTTCACGTCGTCGGGGGTAACGAAATCTCGGCCGGCCATCACGGCCTGCGCCTTGGCGGCGAGCATCAGCATGACGGCGGCCCGCGGGCTTGCCCCGAGCGCGATCTGCGGCATCGAGCGGGTCGACCGCACAACGCGCGTCACGTACCGCCGCACGGCCTCCTCCACGCGCACCCCGCGCACCGTGGCCCGAAGATCCTGCAGCGTAGCGGGATCGAGCACGACCTGCACGTCCGCCGTCGCCAGGTTCGACGAATCGAACCCGCCCTCAACGCGATCCAGGATCGCGCCTTCTACGTCCTCGCCAGGATAGCTCACCATTACCTTCAGCATGAACCTGTCGACCTCGGCCTCCGGCAGCGGATACGTGCCCTCGAACTCCACGGGGTTCTGCGTGGCGAAGACCGTGAAGATATTCGACATGGCGTGGGGCACGCCGTCGACGGTCGCCTGCCGCTCCTCCATTGCTTCCAGGAGGGCTGATTGCGTCTTCGCCGGGGCGCGGTTGATCTCGTCGGCGAGGACGATATCGGCGAAGATCGGCCCGCTGCGGAAGGCAAACTGACCGGTCGCCGTGTTATAGGTGTTTACGCCGAGGATGTCGGACGGCATGAGATCGGGGGTGAACTGCACTCGCCGGAACGACGCCCCGGCGGCGCGGGCGAGCGTGCGCGCCATCAGCGTCTTCGCGGTGCCCGGCACGCCCTCGAGCAGCGCGTGGCCGCCTGCGAACAACGACGCTACCATCTGCTTCAGGACGTCGTCCTGCCCCACGATCACCTTCTGCAGTTCGGCTGTGACGTGCGAGGCGAGGTCATTTGCCTGGTGGATTTCCATCGAAAGCCTCCGATTCGACTTCGGCAAGTTCGTTGAGCAACGCGGATGCGGCGCGAGCCGGAATGGCCGGAGCGGCCAGTGCTTCGCGGCATCGTCTGAAAACGCCCGTGTATCGATAGCCGGGTTTGCCGGTGTGCCGGGCGAGCCGGGCGGCAATGGCATCGTCAGCGGCGGACGGCAGCAGCCCGAGCCGCGCGGCAACCCGCCGGCGGAACCACTTGAAGATCACGCCGAACGCGAGCCGGTGGGCGCCGGCGGTCCGGCAGGTGGCGCCGACGGCGTGGACGAACTCGAGCTTTGAGCGGCGCCGCCGCCGCTCAGGCGTGATGCGCGAGCCAAACTGCCGGCCCTTGCAGACCACCGCCAGCAGGCCCGCCGCCGTCAGGCTCAGCACCGCCCAGCCGGGGCTGGTGCGCGTGAGCAGGCCCAGCATCGTGCCCCACGCGCCCGGGTGCGAGCCGAAGCCGAGGTGGTATTCGTCGAAGACCACGTCGCCGGGCCCGGCCTGCGCCTGAGCCGCCTCCAGGAGATTCATGGCGAGCACCGCGTTGTCTTCCCGGCCGATCGCTCGATTCGACAGGAAGGAGCCGTCGGCCAGCAGGATCACGCTGCCCCTGCCGACGCCCCGGCGGGCGACACGGCAGCCGGCGGAGTCGGTGAACAGCCGTTCCACCGGCGGCAGCAGCTCGACGGCCTTCGGCTTTTCCGCCGGCTTGACCTGGTCGCTGGAGTCGAACACGACCGCCGAGACGTCCCGCGCCAGCGGATTCTCGCCGGGGGCCGGATGTGTGGTGTCGCCCTCCGAAACCACAACGTACCTGTGCCGCACTTCGCTGCTCGGCGGCTCGATCTGGTGGAAGAACTGCAGCGAATGGATCCTGGTGCAGACGAGCACGCCGCCGCGGCGCACCCAGTCGCCCAGGTGCTCGAGATCGTCGCCTTCCACGTCCTTCCGCGGATCGAGAATGAACAGGACGCCGGCATTTGCGAGGCTTTCGCGGTCCGGCGGCTTGCTGAGGCGCTTTGCGGGGATGCCCAGGCGCCTGAAGAGCTCGAAGCACGCCATCGTGCCGTGCGGCATTGATGAGAACGTACTGCGGATCACGCTCTCCGGCCGGTCGCTCGCACCGCGGACGCTCATCATGAGGATAATGAAGACGCTCAGCAGTGCAAGCCCCGCCAGGATGATGAGGTCTGTTTTACGGTTTCTTTCCGGCATCGCTGAT
>DATKYA010000303.1:0-5396 GCA_035528775.1 Planctomycetota bacterium
TACGCGCCGAACGGGGCGAGCACGGAGCTGATGAAAATGTCGCCCGCAGCCTCGTGGCCAGGCGCTCCCCCGCCGGTGTTGTACGGCACGGGGAAAACCAGCCCGCCCACAGGCGAGCTGACCGCCTGGTAGTTCACGTCCGTACCGCTCATCCCCGTCGAAGTCGGGCTGACCGAGAAATGCAGCACGTTGCCGCCATCCTTGCCGAACGACAGGGCATCGATGTTGTCGCCGCGGATCAGGCCGAGCGCGGGGGGCAGCGACATCGCCGGCAGCACGGCCGACGGCGGAGCGATCGGCCCCACCGGCAATCCCAAGGCGCCCGAAATCCGCAGGTAGTTCCTCTTCGCTGGCGCCACAGGTGCCTGGAAGATCTCCGCCTCCGTGGGCAGGCCGAATCCCCCGGCGGCACCCAGGCTGAACACGTCGTCGGGGCTCGCTTGGGCGGGATTCAGCCCCTCGGCCGGGTTCGGGTTTGGCCGCCCCGCCGCCGCCTCGCCGCCGTCCACCGAGAAGCACACCGGCTTCACCGGCTCGTCGGCCATCACCGATGCACACAGAAACAGAGCCACGCACAACATCCATGCCGTTTTCATTGGATTCCCCTTTCTGCAAAGAAGCCGCTCGATCACGCGCCGGATACCTCGGAGTAGAGACGCCCCGATGGGGCGTCTGACACGTCGGACTGTCTTCAGTCCGCAGCCACACGGCACGTCTCTACATCGGTGCGCCCGACGCACGATCGGAAGCCCTGAGTTGAACAGATCTGCGGCGGAGTACGCCCCCACTGGACGGACCGACAGGTTAGTGCGAAATGCTGGAATCAAGTTCCCGCACTATTGACACGAATAGGTGATGGTGGAGAAGAAAGCCCCTACAATTAATAGCACATCAGAACTGGCATTTGTCAAGTTTTTCCGGGATTTTTTTCGCGATTTCTTTTCGTGAGAGGTTCGAGCCTTCCTGGGGCCGGCCCCAGTTGCCGGCGAGTTGGCTGCCCAACTGCCACCGCCTTTCGGGCATCAGCTTGCGCAGGCCGGGCACAGCGGGTCCACCCCTTCATTCGTGAACGCGGCAGAGAACGTGCTCGAGCCGCACACGCTGCACCTGATCGGCTCCAACTCCTTGAGCAGCGGATTCCAGTAGACGGTGCGAGCCTTCCTCGCTTGCTTGCGGTACACCTCGCACCTGACGGCGAGCACCTGCGCGGTGATGCGGACGAGGACGAGCGGGCGGAGTTCGGCGGTGATGGCGAAGCGTTCGTCGAGTTCGGCAAGCTTGCGACCCAGCTCCAGCTCAACCGCCCGGCGCTTCGAACGCTCCTGCTCCTCGTCGGGCTGCTGGCGGTGCCGCTTCCGAGTCTTGTCTTCGCGCAGGAGCGCGCTGTAATAATCGCGCACGCGCTTGCGGTCGCGCTCGAGCCGCGATTCCAGGCGGGCAACAAACGCGGAGGCCCGGCCCTGCATGAGCCTCGTCGCCTCCGCGGCAGCCGCATGGTACGAGCCAGCAGCCCGCGGCTTTCGCTCGTCCGCCTCAACCAGATCGAGGGCGGTGACAGGATCGGGAAACGCAACGGCGCTCCCGGACGCGCTGTTTACCGTGACCCGGATGACCTCCTCCCAGCGCTCCTCCGACAGGATCGACCCGTGCAGATACCACGTATGGTACTCCACGTCGACGGGCCGGGCGTCGCCGACGACAACCTTCGCATTCAGCCACGTGAAGGCCCGCGCGACTGCCTCCGCCATGCTGCCTTGCTTGAGGTAAAGCTCGGGGATGCGGAAGACCCCGATTCGCGGCTGCATCTCGAGCAGCGGCGCCACGCGCTCCAGAAAATCGGTTGCCAGGTTCGCGCACAAGCCAGCCTCCGGCACCGACGCTGGCGCCGCTCCGCCCGAGTCGGGCCGGCACGACAGGTTCACCGTTTCCGGGCAGTAGAGGGCGAAAGCAGCACCGGGAGGCAGCACCGACAGCCCTTCGTCCGAACCCGCAGGCCACTCGACCGCCCCGCCTGCCTGAGTGAGCAGCAACTCGGTAAACTGCCGCAGCCGCTCCTGCACGGCATCGTTCATTGGTAGTCCTCCCCGAACAGGGCGTCGTCGAGTTCCTTGCTCCTCCCATACTGCTCGTGAGCATCAAGGAGCGACTCGCCAAGGCGGTCAAATGCCGCGTCGAGTTCGGCCCCATCCTTCGACCGCAGCCACAGGTCGAGCACGAGGCTCTCGAATTCCTCGCCTTCCTCAAGATTGCCCAGGATCGAGCCCACCTCGCCGACGATCAGCTCGAACATCCGGATCTTGTCGTTCAGCAGCCGCAGAATGCGCTCCTCCAGGGAGCCGGCGGTGCACAAGTTGAAGATGAACACCTCGCGCGTCTGGCCGATGCGGTGAATCCGCCCCACGCGCTGCTCGATCCGCATCGGGTTCCACGGCAGGTCGAAGTTGATCAGCGTGTTGGCAAACTGCAGGTTGCGGCCCTCGCCGCCCGATTCCGAACACAGCATCACCGGCACACGCGTGCGGAGTTCCTCCACGGCCTTGTCCTTCTCGGCGGCCGTTTCGTCCCCGGTGAACAGCGAGAACGGAATCCCGGCTTCCGTCAGCACCGACGCCAGCCTGGCGAGCGTCGCACGGAAATTGGCGAATACCAGGTTCTTGCCCTCGCGGTTCTGCTGGAGCAACTCCACCAGCTTCCGCTCCTTGGCCGAAGTGCCGATGCGGCGGGCACACTCCAGGAGCGCCAGGGCACGATCATCCTGCCGGGCCATTCGCTCCAGCATCGGCACCAGCGTGACCGGATGGCTGCCGGCCGCGAGCAGGAAGGTGTTGGTCTGCATTCGCGACAGCGGCGGCAAGACGGTATCGGAGTCCCCCGCACTCGCCGTGGCCTTCGGCTGCGTCTTCCCCGCCTCGGCGACAGTATCCGCGCCATTCTCCCCGGCGTCTTCCGGTTCACCGTCTTGCGCGCGTGCTTTCATCTGGGTGATGGAGCCGAGGCGCCAGCGCAGATACGTCTCGAGCAGATGATACAGCCGCGCCTCATCCGCCGACGGCTCCACGACGAACGTCTGCGCGTACCGCGGCGGCAGGTCGATGCTCACGAGGCTGCGAGTGTTCCGGATCATCACCTCAAACAGGAGCGACCGGAGCCGCTCCCGGTTGCGCGGGTCGCGCGGGCTGCCGCGGCGGACGTAGTTCTTCTTGAAGTCACGCTCCGTCTTCAGGTGCCCCGGCTCCAGCAGCGTCAGTAGATTGTACAGTTCCACGAGGTCATTCTGGATCGGCGTCGCCGTCAGCAGGAACAGGTGGCGCCGCCGAAGCGCGTTCACCAGCTCCCAGTTCCTCGTGGACCGGTTCTTGCAGTGGTGGGCCTCGTCGACGATCACGAGGTCCCACGGCTGCGCAGTGACCGCGTCGAAGTTCTTCCTGCTCTTGGCCAATGACAGCGACGCGAGCACGTGGTCATGGCGGCCCCACCAATCGGCACCTGCGCCGGCACCGCCGGCCGCAACGGCAAACTGGAGGTCGAATTTCGTCGCCAGCTCCTCCTGCCACTGGCTGACCAGGGCGGGCGGAGTGAGGATCAGCACGCGCTTCACGAGACCGCGAAGCAGATACTCGCGCAGCAGCAGGCACGCCTCGATCGTCTTGCCCAGCCCCACCTCGTCGGCCAGCAGCACCCTTCCCTGGAAATGGCGCAGCACCCGCCGGACCGTCTCGATCTGATGGGGAAGATGCTCGACGCCGCGAAGGCCCTCAAGACACAGAAGCTCCTCGAACCCGCGCAGCAGCCTCAGCCGCGCGTGCTCAAGATGCAGCCGGAGCGAGCCCGCATCCGACGTCGTCTCGCCTTCCAGCGGCAAGCCCACCCGCACGAGCACCGGTATGCCCCCGGGCGTTCGGCCTTTCAGCTCCTCCACACGCGGAGGCTCACCCGGGCCGAGCGGCTTCTGCCGAATTGGCCTGTCGAGTGTCCACATAGCAGCGTTCAACTCCGAATCGTGCCTGCGGTGCTGGTCCGCGCCGCGGAATCACTATGCGGCGACGGCTGCCGGCGCGCTGCACATTTCCGGTCCGTGGGCCGGGCAGGGTCCATCCAGCGCAACCCCGGCGGTTTTCGGACGCGCCCTGCGATCCGATTTGCTCCCGCCGGGCATTCCATTCATTGTGCCTCGCATCAGAAGAATTCGAGTGGAACGGAATGGGAATCGGGAATCGATGATGCCTACTGTAGCACAAGCGGATGGGCATTTCAAGCGGAAAAGGCTGCACGCCGATGAGGGCAAACACAAGGTTCGCCCCAACGGAATGGCTGCTGTCGGCAGATTCATGGGCGCAGGTGATTGTCGGCGGATCGATGGAGGGCGGAACAGCGGAAATCAGCCGCTGCTTAGCTCGTCCTGCCGTCACGTGTCGGGTTGGGTTGCTTCTTCCTCTGAGCACGTTCGAAAGGAAACAGTATCGGGCGCATCGCCGCCGGCGCGCCTGCGTTCGATGACATCCACGGCCGTGCGGATGAGTTTCCGCACATCGGTGCCCAGGCGTGCGGCGGGCACGGCGCTGGCCGTGGGCCACGGGAAATTGGTGTGGGCCACCACGTCAAGATCGTCGGGCACGCGGATGCCCGTGGCGGCGATCCCGGCGGTGGCCTCCGGCACGAGGTTGTCGTCGTCGATGATGAGGGCGTCAGGCTTGTCGTCACCCCCGGCTCGCAGGAGCATCTGGGCGCAGTTGGCCGCCCAGCGCACGTCGCTCGGGTGAATTCCCTGCACCCACCACGGATGAATCGTGATGCCGTGCCTGGTTGCCTCGTGGAGGATGTCCTGCACGAAGCGGTCGTCCCTGTTGGTAATGGTGATGACGGCCACACGGCGGCGCCCGCGCCGTGCGAGCAGGTCGAGTGCTCGCTCGTGAAAACCTTCGATCTGCAGCCGCACCACGCCGGGCAGCTTCTCGCCCGTGATGGCAACGCACGGCACATGGGGGTTGCGCAGCACCGCAGTGGCGGCGAACCGCCGCGGCGGGCGGCAGAAGATCAGCCCGGCAACCGTCTCCGATTCGACCGCCGACACCAGGTCGCGATGGTGCCGCTCCTCCTTGCCCGGCGGGCAGTCGATCTCGTCGAACACGCTGAAGCGGCGCTTCGTGCCGGAAGGAGACAGCGACGTGCGGCACAGCTTTGTCGCCTCGTTTTGCAGGGCGACAACGAATTGCGATTGAAACGGAATGAATGGCCGGACGAAGCCGAAATTGCTGAGGTGCGGGGGATTTTCCACCACGCGGCTGCCCCGCTTCGACGTGGAGAGGTAGCCGTGCTCCCGCAGGTGAACCACCGCCCGCTGAACCGTGGTGGTGCTCGCCTGGTAGCGCACGCTCAGGTCGGCCACCGATGGAAGC
>DATKYA010000304.1:0-5945 GCA_035528775.1 Planctomycetota bacterium
CTGCTGCGTTACATCACCGGCTCCGATGCGGCGGAAGTGGCGGGGCGGAGCTGGAACCCGCCGTGGAGCGTCTTCAAGGGCGATCCGTCGTCGATCCTGTACTTCACGATGGCGAGCGGGCTGCCGGTCGTCTACGACGCCACTTGGGCCAGCCGCGGCCCCGAGACCCCGTGGAATGGCGACTGGGAATTCGAGTGCGAGCGCGGCCAACTCGCCTATCGCGGCGACAAGATCTACATCACGCAGGACGGCCAGACCGCCGAGTACACCGATTACGTCGAGATGCCGTGGCAGGGGCAGGACTTCACGCTGATGGAGTTCATCGACGCCATCGCGTCGGGCAGGCAGCCCGAGACGCACGCCGGCGACAACCTCGGCAGCATCGCAATGGTCTTCGCCGCAGTGAAGGCGGTGCAGACGGGGAGGCCCGTGAAGATCGGATGATCAGGGATAGGAAGATAATGAGATGATGGGATGAACAGATGAAGGGAGGTGCGACGGCGGAATATGCCTTCACGCCTTTCCCATCATCCCATCATCCCATCATCCCATCATCCCGGCAATTCCCGCCTTCTCCTACTTCCGCCGCAGGACCACTTTCTCGTTAACGATCTCGTAGGTCATGCTGGCCATGTCCACGATCTGCTGGAGTGCCTCGCTGCACGGGCGGTTGTCGATCTCGGGCTGGATGTACCTGGTGTACATGGGCTCGGCGAGCCGGGAGCCGTTCTCATCAAACGGCACGCTGGCTTGCTTCAATACGTAAAGGACGGCATCGAGTGCGCGAATCTGGGTGCTTGATCCCGACAAGGTGCTCGTCCGCGGATACGGGGGCTTGAGGGTGACCATCCGCTCGAGTTTCTTCTTCGTGAAGCTGAACCCCTGCGGGGCGACCACCACGCCGTCGCCGTCCACGTCGAATCCGAGATTCAGCGGCGTGAGAACACTCTTGAGGGCGTTGGAAGCGGGGACGTCGGTGAAATTCGCGTCTACCGGCTGCGTGGCGAGCTTGCCGAGAGCCTCGGCGGCCTTGTCCCACTGGTAGGACGCGCCCACCTGGTTGCAGATCCAGACTATCACGTTCTGCAGCGGCATTGCAGAGGCCTTCAGGGTCACGTTGTTGGCCAGCAGCTTGCGGGTTTCTGCAGCGGGGTCGCCGGCCGCGGTGGCTCCGCCCAAGCCGTAGTCGGCCACGAACTTGTTGATGTCCTGTTCGCTGAGCGCGATTGACCAGAGGCGGACTTCGTCGATCGCTCCGCTGAAGCGGCGGTTCTTCGGCCCGCCAAGGAGCAACGGAACCTGGTCGGGATTCTGATAGCACGACGCTGTCTGCCGCTCGCGTACTTTCCTGCCGTTGAGGTACAGGCAAAACTTCTCGGCCTGGACGTCGAGCACGAACGCCGCATGATACCAGTTCTGGACGCGCACGCCTCCTGTCGCATCAGCGTAGTAGTAGTAACTGCTGTACGGCCAGATGTCGAAGTCGATGCAGCCATCGTCCAGGCACAGCGCGAAGCTGCCTGCGAGGTTGCCCCGTACGTAGCCGTACTTGTCCAAGCCCATCGCCAGGAGCACCGGGTCTCTGTAGGAATAGTAGTAATAGGATGACCGGCGGCTGCTCAGGTTGGTGGCCCGGAAGCACAGGTCCATGCTGAAGGTGTCCTGGGGGGCCAGATTGGCCTTGTAGGGCACCTGGACGTTCCCCTGGCCGGTGCTCAACCCTCTGCCGCGAATGCCGTTCTTGAAACTCTTCGGATTATCGTCCAACTTGGCGTGGTTGCCCTTGCCGGATATGTCTTTGACCCAGCCGCTGCTGATCTCGTCGAAAGTCCAGAACCCCAGCAGGCCGCGTTTCTGGTCTTCCGAGAGCAAGGACATCCGATCCACCTTCGGTGCGCTCCCGGTTGATCCTGTGCCCATCCCGGCGAGGTCGGCAAGGTGTTCGTTGCAGAAGCGGGTATGGCCAAACCTGGCCAGGAATTTGTCCTTCAGGGCGGGCACGTTGCGAAGGTTGAGGGAATCGGCCTTTTCAATTTCCGCAAACATGGCCTCTGCTGCAATCTCGTCATCTTCCGGGCTGGGCCGCGACGCCCGATCGATCACTGCCAGGCATTGTTCCCGTTCGGGGCCCGCACTTGTCTGTTCGGCAAATTCCTTCGCCATTTCGTAGTCGGGCTTTTTGTCGAACGTGAGCACCAGCGCCGCCTGCAGCCGGGCTTCATCGGTCTTCGCGAAATCCTTGCCCAGCAGCCCGAGCAGGTCTTTCGTCTTCAGCTTGGTGATGGCCACGGGAAACTCGACGGACCCGCTCTTGCACGCCACCTTGCCGTCCTTGCACTTCACGAACACGACCTGCCTGCCGTCGTAGCTGAACGTACGGCCCTCGGGCACGGAAGCCAGGGACTCTTCCGCGGTATGGGTGAATGCCGCGAGGCGCTTGACGGTCTTGCGGGCGGATTCGATCTCGTCTGTGGCGGCCTGCATGTCTTCGTTTGCCGCCAGGGCCGCTATCTCTTCCTCGGCCTTGGCATACTCGTGGTCGACCAGCAGCGGCTTCACCTGCTCGTTGAATGCGGCGCGGAACGCGGATGCCGCTTCGGCTTTCGCCGCTTCCTTCGCCTCTTCCGCCGCCTTGCGTACGTTCTCGACCGCCGTCACCTGCTCACCCACCAGATTGTTGATATCGTCCAGCTTGAGCTGCTTGGCGGTAACCAGCAACTCGAGCGCCTCGTCGAAACTCTCGGCTTCGACGAGCTCGCCGGTGCGCTTCCTGATGTCGTCCCACTTCGCCATGTCGGCTGCGTTCTTCTTGCGGGCTTCGATCTCGGCCAGTTTCTCTCTCACCTTCTCGGGGACGGGCAGGCCGAACGTGTTGACCTTGTCGAGGATTTCCTTCGCCCGGTCGTATTCCTTCTGCGCGATGGCGGCGGTTGCGTCAGTGGAGAGCGCCACCACGCGTGCTTCGGCGGCGCCCATCACTTGCGCGATGATCTTGTCGGCTTCGTCCTTCGGAAACACCTTCGGGTTCTTCTTGGCGAAGGCCTCGATCTTCTTCAGTGCGTCGCCGTACTTGTCGTCCTTGGCGAGCGAGCGGGCCTCCGCGGTCAGCTTTTCGATATCCTTCTCGGCTCCGGCCTCGGCCCTGGCCTGCTCGATCTCCTGGATCTTCGCGGCCGCCTGGGGACCCCACGGCGTGTTCTGGAATTTCACCAGCACCTCGTGAAACTTGCCTCTCGCCCCTTCGAAGTCCTGCGGGTTTTGGGAGCAGTATGCCACGGCCGCGTCGAACTGCACCTTGGCAGGGTCCACTTTGGCCCCGGACGGCTCCGACCTGCTCATCGCGATGACGGCGATCACTCCGGCGATGAGCACTGCAAGAGCTATTCCCGCAAACAGGGGCGTCTTGCTCGATTTCGGGGGGGCGGCGTAGTGCCTGACTACTGGCGGCGGCGCTTCCAGGGGGGTATCGGTCCGCAGCAACTCGCCGCGCATCGCCGCCTCGATCCCTTCGAGCAGGCCCTGGCTGGTCTGGAACCGGCGCTCCGGCTCTTTGGTCATCATCCGCCGGATCAGCCGGTTGGTGGCCGGGGAGAGGTCGGGCCGGAACTGCTGGGGGCTGGGCACCGGCTCGGTGAGGCGCTTCGAGACCACCACGGCGGGCGTCTCGCCGTCGAACGGCACGCGCCCCGTCACCATGTGGAAGAGCGTTGCGCCCAGCGAGTAGATATCGCTGCGAGTGTCGAGGTTGGTGTCGCCCCGGGCTTGCTCGGGCGACATGAAATAGGGTGTGCCCAGCGTGTTGCCTTCGACGGTCACGGAGCTGTCGGTGGTGTAGCTGCGGGCGAGGCCGAGGTCAGCCAGCTTGGCGGTGCCGTCGCTGGTGAGCATGATGTTTTCGGGCTTGATGTCGCGATGAACGATCCCGTGCTGCTCGGCGTGGGCGAGCGCCTTGGCCACGTCGTGCGCGATCTTGAGGGCTTCCTGCTCGCTGAACTTGCCGATCTGCTTCAGCCGCTCGGCCACCGTCGGGCCGTCAACGTATTCCATCACGAAGAAGTGGTAGCCTTCGGCGAAGCCGCAGTCGATGGCGAGCACGATGTGGGGGTGGTTCAGCTTGGCGGCGGTGCGGGCTTCGCGGAAGAAGCGCTCGACGAACACGTCGTTGCGGCTGAGGCTGGGCTTCAGCAGCTTGAGTGCGACGATGCGGTCCATGGCGGTCTGGCGAGCCTTGTAGACGACGCCCATACCGCCTCGGCCCAGCTTTTCGACAAGCTCATAGCCGCCGATGCTCGTGACCTTCGAATCGCCGCGCTTGATGGTCGCGAGCAGCGCATCACGCTGATTGGCCGCGAGGTAGCCCTTGGCCACCATCGTGTCGGGCAGCGTCGACGCCGCACCGATCTGCTTGGCCTTCTCCACGATCTCGGTGCACTCGTCGATCTGTTCGCGAGAGGCAAGCCCTTTCTCAAGAGCGAGGTCCGCAAAGCTGCTGTCGAATTGGTCCATCTACGGGCCTCCCATTCTGTGCGGCCGTCACCACTCCGCGACCGAGAATCATGCAGGGCACGTCGAGCTGTCCGCCCCTCAGTGTCTGCGCGACTTCGTATAGGATAATCATTAAACTACGAAAAGTCAAGGAATAAAATCTGCGGGAATTTTAACACAAACGTAAAGGTGTACCTGGAGACACCGGTGCCTCGCATCACGCGGCTTTCCTTGCTTCTTTCAGGAACTGAAGATGTACAGCGCCAGCCTGCCGGGCGAGCCGATTGAGCGCAGCCCGGTTCCGCACGCATTTCATGGTGCCCCCCATCATGATATATAGACGCTTCAGGATGGCAAAAGTTCCGGTGAATCTGCGGGAAATCGGGAGTTCTTGCCGTCAATCACGAAACGCTGCTCACCTACGTCTCTCCACCCTCACCACTACCCGATCCCGCTCTTCCATCTTCACCGGCTTCTTGAACCTCACCTCCATCACCCCCTCCACCTCCACCGCTTCACACGCAATCTTCCTCCCATTCAACTTTGCACTCAGCTTGCCACCAACCGGCGCCGTGCCGAGCCGCAGCGTGGTGAACGTCAGCTTGCCCGACCGGCATTCGAGCGTGGCGGCGAACTCGGCGATGCCCGACTCGTGGCTGTAGGTGCCCCAGCCCGTCGCAGCAACGAACGGCAGCCGGCACGTGCGACCGCTGCGGTCGCCGCCTGCCTTCACCGCCGGGGCGACCGTCAGCGTGCCGCCCGGAACGTCCACGCGGAAGCCCGACATCGCCAGCAGGATCGCCCACGACGACATCGCCCGGTAGTAGTGGTCGCCGCACTCCACATGGTTCCACACACGGCCCGCCCGCTGGTAGCGGTCGTACACGTTTCGCACGATCTCGAGGCCCTCGTGGATCATGCCGTAGTCGATGAACATCGACGCGATGGCGTACTCGATGCCGGTCCACGGGGCCTCTTCCTGGAGGTTGAGGTAGGTGGAGATGCGAGGCTGCTTGCCCGGCGGATACGTGGCGTTCTTCAGGCCGTCTTCGGTGCTGTAGTTGTAGCGGAAGATCGACCGCAGGGCCGCCTTGATCCGGTCGACCGGCAGCACGTTGCCCCAGCCCATCAGCGCGGTGAACCAGTCGCCGTCGATCTGGTCGGTCATGCAGCATTCGTCGGTGCGGCCGTTCTTGTGCATTTCCTTCCAGAGCACGTAGTATTCGCCGTTCCAGAGCTTCTCGAAGCTTTTCACGCCCTTGGCGTACCAGCCTTTCCAGCGGGCGGCCTTCTTCGCGTCGACCATCTCGCCGGCGAGTCGGATGCCCGCCTTGAGGCTGGCGAGCCACAGGCTGGCGATGTACGACGGGCAGCCGTAGAAGTCCCACGCGTCGTAGGTCTGCCGCTCGCACTCGTGATCGGGCAGGCCGTCGTTGTCGCCGTCGAGCAGCCTGGTGTTC
>DATKYA010000305.1:0-4866 GCA_035528775.1 Planctomycetota bacterium
GGCGTCGCGCACGATCAGCACGTCGTTGCCGTCGATCACGGCACTCGGCATGGCGTAGCCGGCGGCTCGCTTCGCAATTGAGTCGATTGGGAAATTGCAGGCAAACGGCGTGGACATCGCGTAGCCGTTGTTTTCGCAGAACAAAACGAGCGGAAGCTTCCAGATGGCTGCCATGTTCACTGCTTCGTGGAAGGTGCCCTGTGCGGCAGCACCGTCGCCGAAGAAGCACAAGACCACCTGCTCGCGTTTCTGCATCTTGATGGCAAGTGCGGCCCCCGTGGCGATGGGCAGGCCTCCGCCCGTGATGCCGTTGGAGCCGAGGAATCCGATCGAGAAGTCGGCTACGTGCTGGCTGCCGCCGCGGCCGCGGCTGAGGCCCGTGGCCTTGCCGAACAACTCCGCCATCAGCAGCCTGGGATCGCCCCCCTTCGCAATGTAGTGCCCGTGCCCGCGGTGGTTGCTCACGATGCAGTCGTCCGGCCGCAGGCCGGCACACGCACCCACCGCCGTTGCCTCCTGCCCCGTGCACGGATGCGTTGTCCCATGGATCCGCCCCTCCGCGAAGAAACGGTCCAGCCGGTTCTCAAACTCGCGGATCAGCAGCATCCTGCGGTAGTACGACAGCAGTTCACGGACGTCTTCGCTGCTCATGCGGGTTACAGGATGTAGTTCATCACGTCGTTGCTGGTAGCGTACAACACGAGGCCGATCAGGAGAACCAGGCCGACGTATTGCGAGATCAGAAGCGTGCGCTCGCTCACCGGCTTGCCCTTCGCTTTCTCGATGAGCAGGAACAGCAGGTGCCCGCCGTCGAGGATGGGTACCGGCAGGAGGTTGAAGATGCCAAGGCTGATGCTGATGAGCGTCACGATGGTCAGAAACTGCTGCCAGCCTCCCTGGGCGCCCATGTACGAGATCGAGATGATCCCCACCGGTCCGGAAAGCCTCTGCACGTGAACCTTTCCCGAGAACAGATCGACCAGCATCTCGAGCACCCTCACGATCATGAACGCCGTGCGGCTGACTCCCCTCACCACGCCCGTGAAGAACGGCGGCCGGTAGAATTCCGACGCCCCCATCGCCTGCACGCCGATCTTGGCGAAGGTCACCCGCTCCGGCTTCACGGTCACCGTGCGGTTCTCGCCGCCGCGGCTGATCTCGAGTTTATGCTCGCCATCATCGTCGAACAGCAGCGAGGAGTTATCCTTCGTGTCTCTGCCATCGACCTTCAGCACGGCATCCCCGGGTTGCAGGCCGGCCTGCTCGGCCGGCGAGTTCCCGTCGATCTTGTTCACGAAGAAATTCAGGAATGCCACGCCGATCTGGCTTTGCGGCGTCGGCCGCACCACGACGACGTCGAGCGTCTGGCCGTCGCGCACCACCGTGACCGGGATCGATGTTCCGGCCCTCTTCACGGCGGACACGGCATCGGTGCCTATCTCCACGCGCTCGCCGTTGACGCTGATCACGCGGTCGCCGGGCCGCAGCCCAGCGTGCTCCGCCGGGCTGTCCTTCGGGATCACGCTGATGGCGGAATCCGTTACCAGCTTCGCTCCAATCCCGTAGGTGACCGACTCGTCGAACCGCTCATTCTTGTCGACCACCGGCGTCACGGAGCAGGTGACCAGCTCACCCTTGCGCTCGACGGTGATCCGGAGCTCCTTGTCGGCCGATTCCTTGATGATCTGGTCGAATTCGGCCCACTCGTGGATCGGCTCGGTTGGCTCGCCCTCCCGCGCCACGGCAACGATCTTGTCGCCCATGCGCAATCCGCCCTTGCGGGCCGGGCTGGCCGGGTGGACCATCTGGAGCACGTTCTCGCTGTACTGGCCCAGCCCGAGGGTATCGTCCTTCGAGTCGCGCTTGAACGCGAACGTCTTCTCCTCGGTGCCGCGTTTCACGGTCATGGAGAACGGCTTTTCCACCGACACCTTCTCCAATGCCTGGGCCATCTCCTCCCAGAAGTGCACGGGCTTGCCGTCCACACTCGTGATGAAATCGCCGCTGCTGATGCCGGCCTCGTAGGCTTTTCCCGTGCCGGGAGTCACCCGTGCCACCGGCTCGGGCCCGCCCACCAGCATCGTCGCCACGCCCAGCGGGAACGCCGCCACGAGGTTCATCAACGCCCCCGCCACGAAAATCTGCGCACGGGCACCAACCGACTTGGTCGACAGCAGCCGGCTGGGATCCTCGGGAGGCTCATCCTTCTCCTTAGGCGACTTCTCCTCAAGCATCTCGCCTGCCATCTTGCAGTAGCCGCCCAGCGGGATGATCGAAATGGCGTAGACGGTCTCGCCGATCTGCCGCTGGATCAGGGCCGGCCCGAACCCCAGCGAGAACTTGATGACCTTCACGCCCCTCCACTTGGCGAAGATGAAATGCCCGAATTCATGCACGAAGATCAGGAATCCGAACCCCACGATCACCTGTATGATGCAGCCGATTTTGTCGAGCCATTCAAAACTGAACAAATGAACCTCCTCGGAGGAATGATGAACTATGAACGATGGACGATGAACTGCCGGGCAGGAAGACCACACGTCACCCGACACCAGGCTCACGATGAAGAGGAATGCTGTTCATTTCATCGTTCATCGTTCATCGTTTCACACCGGCCCCGTCCCTGACCAAGTCCGCCCCGGCCTGCCGTGCCCAGCGATCGGCCTCCAGTGTGTCGCCGAGTGCGGGGTTCGCAACAACTCTATGCAGATCCATCACGCGGCGCACGTGCCGGGTGATGTCGACGAACGAAATCCTGCCGGCGAGGAACGCCTGCACTGCGACCTCATTGGCGGCGTTGAGCACGGCCCCCATCGTACCGCCTTCGCGGGCCGCACGGTAGCCGAGCTCGATCGCGGGGAACCGCGCCGGATCCGGCTTGATGAATTCAAGGCTGCCGATCGACCCGAAATCGGGCTCCGCCACCAGCCCCGGCTGCCGCTCCGGCCACGTCAGCGCGAGCTGGATCGGCACCCGCATATCGGGCTGCCCCATCTGCGCCATCACCGACCCGTCATGAAATACCACCATTGAATGAACAATCGATTGCGGATGGATTACGACATCTATCTTCGACACATCCAGCCCGAACAGCCAATGCGCCTCGATGATCTCGAGCGCCTTATTCATCATCGTGGCCGAATCAATGGTAATCTTGCGGCCCATTGACCACGTGGGGTGCCGCAGCGCCTGCTCGGGCGTAACCGACTCAAGCTCGCCAAGCGGCACATCGCGGAATGGCCCGCCCGACGCCGTGATGACCACCTTCTTCACTTCCGCCGGCTTTCCGGCGGTCATGCACTGGAAGATCGCACTGTGCTCGCTGTCGACCGGCAGCAGCGCCACGCCCTTCTCCCGGACGAGCGACATGACAAGGCTGCCGGCCATCACCAGCGATTCCTTGTTGGCCAGTGCCACCGGTTTTCCCGCCCTGATGGCTGCCAGCGTGGCGGGCAGGCCCGACGCCCCGCTGATCGCAATCAGCGCGATATCCACCTCGGGCAGCGAAACGACCGTTTCGATGCCCGGCACACCGCCGTACGCGCGAATCCCCGGCGGCAATCGCGATTTCAGCCGGTTTAAACTGGTATCGTCAGCAACCGCCACGGCTTCAGCGTCGAATTGCACCGCCTGCCGGGCCAGTAGTTCAACGCTGCTCCCCGCCGACAGGCTCGCCACACGATAACCCAGGTGTGCGATCACCGACAGCGCGTTCCGCCCGATCGAACCTGTTGACCCCAAAACCGCTACGCGTTTCATCCATTTCCCGTATGGGCAGGAGACAGTGGCCTGCCCTTGTATCGGATTCCAGCCTGAATCATGTCGACAAAAAAAGCAGGCGAAGCCCCGCTTTTCCACCCACACTGTCCTACTAGAAGTATATCAGGAATGTCTTTGGTGAATCAAGGAGAAATGGTGCCCGAGGGGCAACTCGCGTGTAATTTATTGTGTCGCACACGCGGCCTGTCCATAACGTCCGCGTCCTGCCGCCCTTGAGGCTCCCCTCGTGCTCATTTCCGCAGGAAGAGCTTTTCCAGTTCCACTGTACGCAGGACAATCGACGTGGGCCTGCCATGAGGACAGGTCGCCGCGGCTCCGCCGAGTTGGCGGGCCTTCTGGAGCAGCGAGCCGATCTCGGCCGGCGTGAGGCGCTGGTTTGCCTTCACTGCCGCCTTGCACGCCACCATCTTGATCATGCTGTCCCGCAGTGCCGGCTGCTTGTCGCCCTTGCTGTCGTCCTGCAAACCGGCGATCATCTCGTGGAGGAATTCGTCGGGATTGCAGTCGATCAGCATCATCGGCATCGTGCGGACTGCCACGGTGTTTTTGCCGAATTCCTCGATCTCGAAGCCAAGCGCCCGCAGCTCGGCGGCCGCGCCCGTCAGCAGGATCACCTCGTCGTTCGTCAGCTCAACCGTGGCCGGGATCAGCAGCCGCTGGCTCTCAAGCGGAGCGGAATCAAGCCGCTTGTGAATCTGGTTGTACAAGATCCGCTCGTGCAGCGCGTGCTGATCGGTGATCCGGATACCGTCGGCAATCTCCTCCACAATATAGGTATCGTGCATCTGAAACGCGGTCAGCCGCCTCATTGGCTCCAGCTCGACTGGTACGGACGGAGCCGCTGCCGCTTCCGGAACTCCACCCGGCCGCAGCCCCGGCGGAGGGGCTGGCGGACGCGGAGCCGCATCAATGCCCGCCCCGGCTGCCGCCGACCGGGAAGGCGTGTCGGATCTGCCAACACCCGGCCGCGCAACGGCAGGAGCATCCGGACGAGCCGTCCCTGCAGGTGGCGCCGAAGGAAGCTGAAAACTCACCTCAAACAGGGCGGGATCACGCCTGATCTTCCTGCCCCAATCCGCCGACAGT
>DATKYA010000306.1:0-6060 GCA_035528775.1 Planctomycetota bacterium
TGGAACGCACCCGGGCGATGGAATCGGCCATCCACTTCCCGTGCGGGGCGAGTTCGTAGTCGGCCGTCCAGATGTTCGCGGCGTCGCCCCCGGTGCCCGTGTCGGCATTGTAGACGATGAAGTGCCGGGCACCGGTCCGAATGGAGTCCCAGTGAATACGCCGGGTGGCTTCGGGCGTTTTTTCCCCGTACAAGTAGTGCGGCATGATCGAAGCGGGCTCGTTGCCGGTGGTGGCGCGATACTCGAATGCCAGCCACTCCGCGTCGCCCGGCCGCATCGCGTAGTAATCGCGCGTGTGGTAGGTGTCGTACCATATCCACGGGTTGCTGCCGCTGTTGTACCTGCGGTACTCGTCGCGGGCCTCCTTGTCGTAGACCGTCCAGAAGGCATTCGCGTAGAACGCCCAGTCTTGCGGTGCTCCGCGGTAGGCGTAGATCTGGTTCCACGACGTGAGATCGCCGTCCCACGGCCGCGGCGCGGGGATTGCGTTGCTTCGGCAGTCCCACAGCTTCAGCTCATCGCGGATTTGTTCGTACGCCCTGCCGTCACGCTGGAAGCCGGCCTTGTAGCTGTCGCGCCACGCCGCGTTGAGCTTCTCCATGGACAGATAGCACGACTTCACCCATTTCCGGTAGCACAGCGAGGCCTGGGGGGCGAGGTCCTTCACGCGCACGTCTTCCACGAACCTGATCTCGGTCTCGTCCCAATGATGCACCGTAGTGGACTTTGCGGTCCAGTAGTCATTCGTTGCCGCCTGAGCGATCGGCGTGTCTCTTGATCCCCATAGTGCCTGCTCGATCAAGTCGCCGGGCCACAGCGGCTTGCAGTCGAACTGCGGCCCTGCCACAGTCCATGCGTACCATCCCGGCCGCTGGGTTCCGTTCATCGTGCAGACGCAGTTGAAGCCGCTCTTGATCATCAGTTCGCGGTTCTTCTCGGTGTCCACGTTGGTGCCGCCCCACGGCACGTAGACCAGGTCCTGCTGAAAGCGGTAAGCGCCGCAGCGATTGATGGCTTTGGTGACGCGCTGCATCACGTCGGCTCCCTTCCGGAGCGTGATGACGAGCGGATACCGGTCGATCAGGTAGTCGCGAGCCATGATGCGAACCGGCCACGGGCCGTTTTCACCAGGCCCAATATCGACATCCCGCGAGGCTTGTTGCAGCACGCGCCCGCGGTAGTTCTGCAGCTCGATCACGAGGGAGCAACCGTCGAACGCATCCGTCAGCGCGTTGTGTACCGTGATCGTGCCATCGAGCGTCCCGCCGGCTTCGCGGTAGGCTGTCGGCATCTTCAGATCGAACGTGAAGGCCGAGTTCACGGTGAACGTCATCTGGGAGTCCGTCTTCTTGCCGCCGCTGACGAACGTTAACAGGGCAGTGCATTCGCCGTCCGGGAGCGTTTTCGGGATGGTGAATCCGAGCCGCACCGGGATGAGGGTGCGTCCTCGCAGCTCTATCGGATACGTCTTCTTCGCGATCTCCTTCTCGTCAAACACCAGCGACGCATCGAGGGTGCCGTCCTGCTTGTGATCGCAAAACACGTTCATCGTGAATTCCACAGCGTCGCCCGCCGCTGTAACCGAGGGAACGTCTGTCAGGTCCAGCAGCATCGGCGGCTCGTTCCTTCCCTCGATGGCATAGGCGAGCAGGCTCTCGTACTGCTGCCAGCCGGGCATCGGGCAGGTGTACTTCGTGGCGAGCGGGTCGAACAGGCGCATCAAATAGATGTCGCTGGACGGTCCGGGCACGTCGAGGCTTGCCAGTGTGGCCTCGGGCCTGTTGGCGAAGGCGGCAACCACCGTGACGCCGTGGCCCCATGTGCGCCTGCCACAGCGGATGTGGTCGCGCCAATAGCCCCGCATGTTGGCGTAGAACAGGATGAACGAATCGTTGAGTGTTTGCGGGAGGCACCCGTGGAACCGTGCCGGCAGCATCGAGTAGGTGAATTGCACCACGCCCTTCGAGTTGGGCATCTCGCCCGTCTGGAACTGGCTGTTGCCGTAGACGATCAGCGTGCCGCCGCGCCGTGCAAACTGCACCAGCTTCCACCGTAACTCGAGCGGGAACATGTACGGCAGCAGCGCCGAGATCATCACCGCGTCGATCTGCGGCCTGCCGTCCTTGTCGTCGAGCATCGAGTAGAATTCCGTCAGGTTCGGCGGGCCGGAAAGCTTGTTCATCGCCGTGTTGAGCGGCGGCGGGGCAACCGCATTGATGGTGACGTTGCGGCGTTGGACGATCTCGCGCCACTGGTAGCGAAGGTTCTCGGCGGCAGTGCCGATGTAGTAGATGCTGGCTCCGTCGAGCGCGTGCTTGTGAGGATCGGGGGCGCCGTCCTGCCCATTGACGCGGGCGAGGGCGTCTTGGAAGATCCACTGCGACAACCCCGGCTGTTTCGGTATCAGGCGTTCCAGGTCGGCAGTGGCTCGTTTATCGTGCGACCCGGGGGTCGCCAGCATGCCCAATGCGTACGCCGCCGACTCCTGCACCCAGCCTGTTGATTCACGCAGGACCTTCAGCAGCGGCTCGACGGCCTTCTTCTTGCCCATCTCGCCCAGGGCGGTGGCGGCGGCCGACACGATCGCGGGGTCCTTGTCGTCGAGCTGCTCGACGATCCGGTCGTAGAATTCCGGCTCGAGCGTGTGGAAGCGGCCCTTCCAGATGGCGGAGATGCGGTCTCGCACGTGGCCGTGACGCATCAGCTCGAGCGTCACGTCCATCCTCGTCTGCGCGGCGTCGCTGTCGCCCCTGTCGTCGAGCAGTTGTTCAAGCTCGGAATCGTCTTGGGCGGCGGCGGGAAGGTTCAGAATGCCGGCCAGTGCACAGGCGCACAGCAGGATGGGAACCAACGGTCTTGTTGACTGCATGGCTGAATTCCTTGCGGAACCGGGCGCAGGGCGAACACCAGGTTCGCCCCTACTGGTCTCCCCCACATGGAAACACGTGTGGTTCGACCGCTCATACGGACTATGATAGCGCTCGGCGAAGCAATGTCAATAACTGTTTGGGCGGCGCTGGGCGGGGGTGCGTCAATTCTTCGTGGTTTCCGGCGCGAATTGCCGGCGGCCCCCAGGCCCCTCAAGGGGGCTGCGGGTGGCCGGAAAACTACACGGAAAAACCACGAGGAATTGGTGGACCCAATGCCCGAGGGCGGGGCTCGGGCATGCCGTGGATGAAGTGGACCCGGCAGACTCGGCAGATGCGCTGGACACTTCGCAACTTCCCCCTTGATTGCGTCCGCAAGAGGCGTATAATGCAGTAATGCCCACAGGGACGACCGCCGCTCGTGCGCATTGAGGAGAACCTGCGTTGCGCGACCCGACGATCAACATCGCCCCGCCCATCACGATGCCGGAGGCCCCGCAGCCGGCGTTCTGGACGCCGTGGACCGGCGACGGAGCGACCGGGCACTTCGAGCTGCAGGAGCAGCGCGACACCGCCCCCGGCATCCTTCGCATAATCGACCATTCCAGCAGGCTCGCGTGGGTGAGCGTCCCCCGCAAGATCGAGCCGCGCCGCGAATACCGCGTCGAGGCCGAACTCTCAGGCTCGGGCCGCCTTGCCATCCGCTGGGTGCGCATCGAGAAGAAATGGATCTCCATGAAGGAAGGCCGGTTCGACCTCGCCGAGAGCGTCATCGAGGAAGTTCGCGGCAGGGAGATGCGGCTGCCCTCGTGGGATCCCGCATCCGTTGCCGACGTGGCGCCGCGTGCCGCCACCCACTGCCGCATCGTCCTCGAAACCCACGAGCCAGGCAACCTCACCGAGTTCCGCAACCTCTTCATGGACGGCCTCGGCATCGACCTGCTCGAAATCCAGTACTCCCAGGCGGGCTACCACCCCGACGCACTGAAGACTGCCGTCGTCCAGTTTGCCGCGGAAGCGAAGGGAGGCAGCTTCTACCTGATCGATGAATCCGGAAAGGAGCTGCTGGAGGAAGAACTCGAGCCGCTCGAGCACCGCACGTGGGGCCGTACTTACTGGCTGGCCGATTTCTCGCTTTTTCGAAAGGAAGGCAGCTACGCGATCGTTGTGGAGCTCGGCGGCAGGCGCCGGCGAACCAGGTTCTTCCCCATCCGCCACGACGCCTACACGCGGCTGTCCGAGCTGTCGCTGCAATGGTTCCAGACGCAACGCTGCGGGATCGCCGTCCCCGGCTGGCACCAGGCCTGCCACACCGACGACGCCGCCGCGCCCGGCGACGGAGCGGCGGGCCACGTGAACGCCGCCGGCGGCTGGCACGACGGCTCCGACTACACGAAGACCACCGCCCACTACTGGATGGCGATCCACGCGCTCACGCATCTCTACGAGAAGGGCGGGGGCATCGGCCACACGGCCGGAGGCGAGCTGCCCGACTCCCTCGAGGAAGCGCGCCGTGGAGCGGAGTACCTCCTGCAGATCGCCCAAGAGGACGGCCGCTTCGCGTCGTACGTGCGTCCCCGCGTGGGCCAGCAGTACATCGGCCCGGCCGAAGACGAGACCGACAACGCCCCCGGTACCGGCGACGAGCGCGAGGTCGGCCCGCCTTGCGACTGGACGACCGCCGCGCTCAGCGCGTATTCGCTGGCCAACTTCGGCCGGGTGATCGAGCAGTTCCAGCCGGAACTCGGCGCCCGCTGCCGCACCGCCGCGGAGCGCACCTACGCCGCGCTCGAAGCATCGAAGAAGCCCGACGACCTCATGGCGCTCCATTCGGCCGCCGCACTGCTCTGCATCGGGCTGTGGCGTGCCACCGGCCTCGAAAAATACCGCGAAGAATGCTCCTGGCGAATCCTCTCGATCCTGCAGCGGCAGAAGGAAGAGGGCATCTTCACCGATTCCGACGACTACCGCCGGCGGATGTTCCTTCCGCTGACTGAACGCATCCAGGCGCCCGACATGGCCGACCCCGACATGGGAGTGGAATACGCGCCGGCGCCGTTCCTCTACCTGCAGGCGTTGATCTGCTACATCGAGCGCAGCATCGACGACGCCCTGGCCCTCGAGATCCGCGGCTCGCTGGACAAGTTTCTCCTCCAGCTCCGGGAGATCGCCGAGGTCTCGCCGTTCGGCCAACTGGGCGAATGGACGCTCGCCGAGAACCCGGTGAACTTCCCGGTGATGCCGCGGGGCCATTCCACCTACTACCTGGGCTGTGCCTACCTGCTCGCGAAGGCGGCGCTGCTGCTGGAACGCGACGACCTCGCATCAATCGCCCAGCGCGAGCTCGAATGGGTGCTCGGCCGCAACGTCCGCGGCGTGTGCATGCTCGTCGGTGCCGGGTACAAGAACCCCGGGGCCTGCTACACCAGCTACGCCGCCTATCCCGAGCATCGCAGCGGCCACCAGCCCGGCGGAGTCGTCAACGGCATCATCGGCGGCGACGGCCGCGACTATCCCATCGACTTCCCCTACCTCGACGTGTGCGCTCCCGTCCCCGAGGCCAATCGATCCGGCCTCGACGCCGACCCGCGAACCAACGCCTTCTCGATTCCCAATTGCGCCGCGTTCATCCTCGCCTGCGGCGAGCTGACAAAGATGCTGACCGGAAGAGCGGAAGAAGGATAATGGGATGATGGGGTGATGGGATAGAAAGAAGAAGGAGTAGTAGCAGTGAAGGCGAACATCGAACATTGAACGACGAACACTGAACATCGAAAAGGAGGCCGGACGGCGGGCAACGGACAAGACGCGGGCATGAGCAGGAACGCGTCTTTCGTCCACTTGGTCCACCCGGTCCACTGCCAGCGCCCCGCCCCTCACGACGGCCTTCATGATCGTTGACCACGTCAGCAGCAGCCGGAACTGGCAGTCCCGCTGGTGGTCTTCAAGTTCCTTACACCGTGAGTGAGCAGCTGGTGCGCACTCAAATTCGGGACAGTCCAGTTTTCCGGCATTTTCCTCCTGTCCTCCGTCGCCAAAATAAATTGAGGTGAAAACATGGTGACTGTCCCGAATGGCGTGAAGTTAAGCATTTTATACGCGCTTATGTGCTTGCTCGTCCCGTAGGGACGATTCAGGTCTAGCCCACCAGTTCACTGGTGGGGCGCGGGGGCGTGCCCAGAGGACAGTCCCG
>DATKYA010000307.1:0-17833 GCA_035528775.1 Planctomycetota bacterium
ATCGAGATCATCAACCGCTCCGGCAAGCCGGTGGTGGCAGTTGACCTTCCGTCGGGGCTCGACGCCAACACCGGCGCCGTGCTGGGCGTGTGCGTGAAGGCCGACGTGACGGTGACCTTCGTTGCCGCGAAGGCGGGCTTCTCGCGAGGCGATGGGCCGCAGCAGACCGGCCGAGTGATCGTGGCGGAGATCGGCGTGCCGAGAAGGATCATCGAGGAAGCGAATACGAAGACGAATAGAAACATCGAACACTGAACATCGAACACTGAAGACCGAATACCGAACACCGAATACCGAACATCGAGCATCGAACTGAAGAAGGCGTGCCCGCGTCGGTTGCGCTCCTTCCCCTCCATCACCTCGCCGGCTCCTCCTCCAGCATTTTTCTCACCCAATCGATAAGCTCGTCGGGCGCGAATGGCTTGGCGAGCAGTTTCACGCCTTCTTCGAGCACGCCGCGGCGGACGAGTGCGTCGCGCGTGTAGCCTGAAATGAACAGCACCTTCAGCTCGGGGCGGATGGCCCGCAGGCGCTCGGCGAGCTGCGGTCCGTTCATCTCGGGCATCACCACGTCGGTCACCAGCAGGTCGATCGGGTCCGGCGTCTCCTGCAGCAGGGTGACCGCGGCGGTGGGGCTGCCGGTCTTCAGCACCTTGTAGCCGTGCATGGTGAGCGCCCGCATGAGGAAGTGGCGGACGGTGACGTCGTCGTCCACGAGCAGGATGGTTTCGCTGCCGGCGCCGGCGCGTCCTCGCTCCCCAGGCTGATCGGCCGGCTGCGGCGTCGCGACGCGGGGGAAGTAGATCGTGAACGTGGTGCCCTGGTCCGGCTTGCTGGATACGGTGATGTGCCCGCTGGACTGGCTGACGATCCCGTGGACGGTCGCGAGGCCCAGCCCGGTGCCCTGGCCGACCGGCTTGGTGGTGAAGAACGGATCGAAGACGTGACCGAGCACCTGCTCGTCCATGCCGATGCCGTTGTCGGACACGGTGAGCAGTACGTAGGGCCCGGGCGAGACCTGTGGGTTGGCGGCGGCGAACTCGCCGTTGAGGGCCACCTCGGTGGTGGCGAGGTCGAACCGCCCGCCGCGGGGCATGGCGTCGTGGGCGTTGGCCGCGAGGTTCATGATGATCTGCTGCATCTGCCCGGTGTCGGCCTTGATGCAGCCGGCGTTCGCGTCGAGCTGCATTCCCAGGTGGATGTCCTCCCCCAGCAGCAGCTTGAGGGGGTTGCGCATGTCGCCGATGATGCGGTTCAGGTTGATCACCTGCGGGTTGATGATCGCCTTGCGGCTGAACGTGAGAAGCTGCCTGGTGAGCTGAGCGGCGCGGCTGGCCGCCTTGGTGATCTCGTCGACGTAGATGCGCGCGGGCTCGTCGGCGGGCATGTCTTGCAAGATCATGTGCGAGTAGCCGGTGATCGTGGTGAGGTAGTTGTTGAAGTCGTGGGCCACGCCGCCGGCGAGCCGGCCGATGGCTTCCATCTTGGCGGCATGGCGGAGCTGTTCCTCCTTCTGCCTGATCTCGGTGACGTCATGGCCGATGCCGAGCACGCCGCTGATGGAGCCGTCGGCGTTGTGGAGAGGCGACCCGTACCAGCTCACGAGGACGGTGCGGCCGTCGCGGGTAACGAGGGGGATTTCGACGCCGTGGACGGACTCGCCGCAAAGCGCCCGGCCGAGCTCCCTGCTGGCGACCGCCGCGTGCTCGCGTGAGATGAAATCGGCCAGATGGAGGCCGCGCACCTGGTTGATCGTGTAGCCGGTGAGCGCTTGCGCGAAGGCGTTTACCCGCAGAATGCGGCCCTTCGTGTCGATCACGATGATGATCGACTGAGCGGTCTCGAAGATGGTGTCGGCGAAGCTCTGAAGTGCGCTTTCGAGCTCCTTGCGGGCCGTGATGTCGAGGTTGATCCCTACCCATGATGTGATGGCGCCGTCTTCATCGCGGATAGGGACGCCACGTGCGAGGACGGCGCTGCGGCGGCCGTCGTTGCCGACGATCTCGTATTCGTAATCCCAGAATTGGCCCCGGCGGATGGCATGCTGCCAGGCCTGCCGGGCGCGGAGGCGGTCCTTGGGGCGCATGCGTGCCCAGATGTTTTGCTTCTTCGCGTCGTCGAGCGTCATCCCGAGCAGCCGGAGGAAGGGGTCGCTGAAGAAGGTGGGATTGCCGTCGGCGTCGCACGCCCAGGTGCCGAACGGGATGAGGTCTCCGATGGTCTTCAGCCAGACGTCCGACTGGCGGGATACGTTTTCGACGACGCTCGCGAGCGAGGTGGCGGCGACATCGATGATGCGGCGGGCGTCGTCGGCCTGGGCCGGGGTGGGCGGATGGTTGTGGAAGACCTCGATGGTTCCCAGGCGGCGCCCGGCCGCGATCATCTCGGCGGCGGTCTTCGACGGTGTTTCGGTGAACGTGCCCGAGCAGTAGGTTCGCCTGTTCACGGTGATCCGCACGCAGACGTCGTTCGGCGGCTGCCAGGCCTGGGAGAGGATGTCAGCCGCCTTCGTGAGCAGGTCGTTCAGCGGCAGGCTTGCCTGCTGCACCTGTGCCAGTGCGTGAAGGCAATCTATCTGCGTGGAGAGCATGGGCGCTCCGCAGTGCGCCATGTCGCCCATGACGGCACCTCCATGGTAACGGGAGACTACCGCAGATGAAAACTCACGGATCAGGGAAAATCACAGGTGGGGAACAACGTGCATGACAGGCTGTGCTGCAAACAGAACCGCTATGTAAGCCACTGTGCGTAGAATACCACAACGGGAGGGGAATGTCAATAGGAAATTTGAATGAGGTTATCGACTCCCGGCGCAGGCGCGAATGAAAGGCGAGCGCCCGACAGGTGACTTGATCAAGCCTCGAATCCCGGGCTTCCGTCGGGACGGCTCAAGCATCGGGGGCGAGATCGGCCACGCTACCGTCGCCCGTCTGCAAGGCCGAGAACCCCGCCTCGTAGAGCATCTTCCGGCAGGCCGTCACGTCCTGCCCGCGGTTTTTCTCCGTTTCCGCCTGGGAGTCCCGGGGGTTGGCTCCGCTCTCCGCGTAGATGGCGTTTGCCCCGGCCGCCAAGCCGAGGAGGTTGGGCTCGTGCACTGCGATGTTACCGGTCTCGGCGCACTCCAGCGTTGCCAGAGCCACAACGGCTACGGCCTGGGCCAGCCTCCGTTCCGTTATCTGGCCGTAACGGGAAAGCGGCGTGGACTCCACCCTGACCCGGCGCATGGCTGCGTGCTGGAAGCAGCCACAATCGATGCCAAGGAACAATTGCTCGACCATCTCCTCCGGGGTGTGTTCGGGACCGATCGGTTCGCAACAGTAGTAGAGGTCGAGTCCCGTCTCCCGTATCACGCCGAGCGTCCGCCTGCGGACGACGGGATCCAGGGAAGTATCGGTTCCCTCGCGCAGCCGGCACACGTGGTACACCCCGCTCACGCCGGCGGAGCGCAGTTCGGCGGCTAGGGCGGCATCGAAGTCGCCTATGTTGACAACAATGCGGGTGTGCGAGGGAATCGCTCCCCGGACGGTCTCGACCACCCTCAGCAGCCAGTCCATGCTGAACTCGTGCATCGTCATTAGGAAAAGCGCATACAGGTCACCGCCGTCTGCGAACTCGCGCGCCCGGCGGACGATCTCCTCAAGCGAAAGACGGCTGGGCTCAAACCGTGTGTGGTTTTTCCCAAAGACGCAGAATGCGCAATTGCCGGGGCATGCAGCGATATCGATCCCGATCTGGGCGAGAAGAACGGCGCGATTGCCGAAGCGTTTTCGTGAAACGTAGTCTGCAACGGATTTGAGAATACCGGCTTCAATGGAGTCTTCCGGGAGGCCCAGGAGGTAGACACATTCCTGCCTTGCCGGCGCTCGGCCAGCTAGAGCCGCCTGCAAGATCCTGTCAAGTGTGGCTGCTACCTGCATTGTCATCCTTTCTTCCTGCACGGTCCATCCGTTCGCGGAGGATGGCGGCAGATGATTCTCGCGGCCAATAGCAATTCCGTCACTGCCTTATCAAAGTCCTCAAGTGTGGCAACCCACCGCTCCAAGCATTGCGTGCCGGAGGCGGTCAAGCGATACATGCGTTTTGCCGGCCCGCTGTTTGAGCGACTCCACGAGCAAGTGACAAGCCCACGCCCTTCCATGGCCCTCAGAAGGCGATACACGCCGGTGGCATCCGGCCTATTTCCTCTCAGGATCTGCAACAGACCGAGCCGCTGAACCACTGCGTAGCCGTGAAGCGGTTGTTGGGCCAGGAGCATGAGAATGGCCGGTTGAACGAGTTTCGTCAGTGTGGCACCCGAACATGGGCATTTGTCAGGAGTCTTCATGCTATTGGACTTACTCCACTACCGCATTCTATCAAACTCGCCCGTCCTTGTCAATGGGAAATCCGACACGAAATCCGACACGGCATCTGAATGAGGAATCTGAATGAGGAATGATGAAGGTGCATGTCCCAACGATTAAGGGCGCGCCGTCTTCTTCATTCTTCATTCCTCATTCTGCCACTTCGATCTGATCGGGCGATTCGAGCACGATCTCGGGGCGGCTGGAATACTTGCGGATGACGCCGGTGACGCGGACGGTGCGGTTGGCGTAGTGCTGCTCGGGGGTGGGCGGGAACTTGTCGAAGCAGCTTGCGAAGATGACGGCGGTGAAGGACTTCTTGTAGTCGGGATGGAAGTTGAGGAAGCAGGCCTTGCCGCTGTTGTAGCTGTCGACGATCCGGCCTTCGACGGTGCAGTATTCGCCGTAGTGCCTGTAGGCGTCCTTCCAGTTGACGATGGCGGGGCGTGCGGCTTGCCGGGCGGGGCGGGAAGCGGTGCCGCCTGCGAAGAACAGCAGCTTGGCGACCACCAGCACGGCAATGACCGCGGCCGAGATCGCCAGGAGCCGGGTGTAGAAGGTTTTGTTGTTGGTCGTCATACCGGGCTCATGCCCACGGTCTGAAGCCCGTGGCTACATTCTGTCGCCCCCATGCGGGGGCTGGAGGTCGCCCCATGCGGGGGCTGGAGGAGGTCGCCCCCATGCGGGGCCGTTGCGGGGGCCGTGGTCGGGACATCTGCCGTCGGCTGTACGTTCGAGGACAAACTCGCGGCCACCTTGCGTCCTTTCTGTAGTGCGATATTACCACAGAGCCGCGAGCGAAACAAGGGGTCAATTTGTTTTGGGGGGTGTGATTGCGGTTGTTTCGACACGAAGCCACGAAGGCACAAGGGAACACGAAGAGAAAGGTGAGGAGAAGAAGAGCAGAAGAGGAAGAGGAGGGGACAACGAAAGAACGGAAGAACGAAAGAAGCGGAAGAGGGGACGGAAGATGTGGAAAAACCACTTGAAGATGGAGGCGTGGGCGCGTATAGTTAACGGCCCGTGCCGTTTGTGTCGAAATGCGTGCGCTGAGTTCAAAGGACGTGGAAATGAGCAACGATGCCACGAGCAAGTTTACCGCCGAGGCGATGGAATTTCCGCTGTTTGCGGGCGATCCCGCGCGGCTGACCCGCAAGCTGCAACTGGCCGACGGCCTGCTGAAAGAATACTGGGCCGACTTCCAGAAGACGCACCTGGCCGACTCGAAGATGCGGGCGGATATGGTTTTCCTGCCTGCACTGCTAGGGGATGAATTCGGTTTCGGCGACGACTGCGTGGCCGAGGCCCGCAAGCTCCTGAAGGCATACTACATCAGCCTCGGCAAGACGGACACCGCCAATGATTTCCAGTTCCACACGTGGTGCCGCTGCGGGACGGTGCTGCGGCGGGCGGTGTTCTTCGACTGGCTGGCATCGCGCGGCGCGTGGACGAAAGACGAGATCGAGGAGGCGGCCGACTGCTTCCTGGGATACGGGTTCAAGCATCCGTTCGCCGTGCTCACATCGCGCTGCCGCGCCAGCAACAACCAGGCCCTGTCGATGGCGCTGTATCTCGCGGTCGTCGGCTTCCTCTTCGGCTACAAGCTGTCGAACCGCCCGACCGGCAGGTTTCTGTTCGACTACGGTTTCGGGCGACTGCCTGACCTGATCGGGTTGTTCCCGGCGGACGGCTACGGGGGCGAAGGCTCGACCTACACGTCGCACGTGAACACGCCGCTGGCGTTCTGGACGTGCGAGCTGCTCAAGCAACTCACGGGCCGCGACTGGTTCGACGTGCCGTTCCGCCCGAACGGCACCACGCTGCGCAAGATCCTGGAGATCGAGCTTCGCATCACCAGCCCGGGCGGGCTGCTGGCGCCGTGGGATCATTACGGCTGGCAGCCGGTGGTCAACGCGGCTCCGTTCGCGTACCTGGCCCGTGCGGCGCGCGATCCGCGATACCTGTCGCTTATTCCCGCCTTCAACTGCTGGAGCAACCCCGGCTACATGGCGTGGGGAGCGGACGGCCCGGTGTGGACGTTGCTGTGGTGGCCGGAGGAGTTCAGGGACTACGCCGGCACGAAGCCGGCGAATGAGCTGTTCGGCTGGTTTCTGCCGCGCACGGGCGCGGCGCTGGACGACCCGCCCCGCCGCCTGCGCCTGATGCAGGTGTGGGACGCCTCGGCCGGCACCATCGCGGGCGTCGGCCGGGCACAGGTGAACCCCAACCACCTGATGCTCGACTACGATGGTCAGCCGGTATTCGAGGACGGCATCCAAGACGGCGAGAAGGATCCGTGGCAGTATCCAGCGGAGAAAGTGTTCGCCGTGCTCACACCCGAGGAGCGCGAGCGGTATGCCGCGTATCAGGAGCAGTTTGCGGCCGGCCATGGCGACATCCGCCGCCTTGTGCTGGGCCTGGAGCCGGGGCTGATCGGAGCCGCCAACGCGATCGTGGTCGACGACCAGCCGTGGTACTGGCCCGGCAGCATGCGAGTGGGCAAGCCGGAATTCTACGCGAAGGAGCCGGCAATGCAGGTGGTGTCGGCCGACTGTGCGAACTTCTATCAGCCGCATTTCGACGTGACGCTCGCCCGCAGAACGTCGATCTGGACGGACGCGGGCTTCGGGATCGTCGTCGATCATCTGACGGCGGATTCGCCGCACCTGTGGCAGTGGCGTGTTCACCTGCGACCGGACACCGCCGTGCGGGGCGACTCGGCGCTCGTGACGTTGCAGGGCGGCAAATCGGTGCTGCTTGCGTGGGAGCGGGGGCCGGATGTGGCGTCGGCGATTATCGACGGCTTCCCGCGCACCGAGGAGAAGCGGTGCCTGCGGCTCGATCTGGCGGCGCGCGGCAACGCGGCGCGATTCGCGGTCGTCATCGCGCCCGAAGCCGGAACGGCGTCGATCAAGCATCTGGACGACAACCTGCTCGAAGCGGTGATCGACGGCAAGCGGCACCTGTTCCTCGTCGGGAATTCGGATGGCAAGCTGCTGAAGATCGGGCGGGACAAGACGTCGGCGGCGTTCGCGTGGAAGGCGCCGCGCCGGGGGCTTGTCGAGATCGTCGAGGGGCGCGTGGGCAACGTGACGCCTGATTCGCACGACCTGTCGGACATCGAGGTCGACCGCGACGTGCAGTATGACGAGTTCGAGAAACTGGTGCAGTGGGACGCGGCGGATTTCGGCGGCCGTGCGGCTGGCGGCTCGCGGGTATCGCACGTGGATGCCGTTCTGGCGGAGCTGCTGGCGGCAACGCCGAACGTGGAGGCGCTGATGCCGGCGCTGCGCGGCCCGCATTGGCCGGTGCAGGCGGCGGCGGCCGAGGTGATCGGCAAGCGGGGCATCCGGCAGGCGGCGCCGGTTCTGCGCGAGCTGCTGCAGGCCGAGCACGCCCTGCCACTCGAGGAAATCTATCCGCCACTCGATGCACCGCTCCTTGCGCCGGAAGGGCCGCAGTCGCTGGAAGATCTGGGCAAGCGCTGGCGGCTGAAGACGGCCCTCATCATCGCGCTGGGCCGGCTGCGCGACCGCGAAGCCATCCCGCTGCTGGGCAGGATGCTCGCCGACGACCGCGATTTCTATCCCGTCTACAGCACGGCCGCGCAGGCACTGGGCCGGATCGGTGGTCCCGACGCCACCGCGGCACTCGAGCCAGGCCTGAAGGACAGCGAGCACAACACCTACGTGCGGGCGAGATACGCGATGGCGGCACTCAGGCAATGACGCCGGTGCTGTCGCAGCGCACCACGTCCACTTGGTCCACTGAGTCCACTTCGTCCACTGAATCGGGGCTTGCTAGACATCCTGGTATTCCACGCGCACGGGCTTGCCGGCCCTGGATGATTCATCGATTGCTTCGTAGAGCGCCATGGATTTGTACGACTCGTAGATGCAGGATCGGGTCGACCTGCCTTCCTTCAGGGCGGCGAGGAAGTCGGCGAGCTCGGCCAGGTGGCCGGTGTCGTTGCCGCTGTCGCCGGCGCTGGTGAACGTGGGCGGGAGCCGCCACTCGGATTCCTTGCCGTTGCGGACTATCCGGTAGCTGGACGAATTGCTGATGCTGATGGAGTTGCCGCCGCGGGCGGTCAACTCCAGTTCCTCCGTGGGTATGTGGAAGCATCGGCCATCGTTGAGGTTCATGCTGCCGACGGCGCCGGAGCGGAAACGCAGGCTGACGGCATAGGCGTGCCGGCCCTTCGCGCAGGCGTACACCTCATCCACGTCGCCAAACAGATACTGCACAAGATCCAGGCAATGGACCGCGAAATCGAGCAGGAACGTCTTGCTCGGCGGGTCGTCGGCGTAGGCTCCGGAGCAGTAATCAACCGAGATGGAATAGAGATCGGATGGAGGGAATGATTCGACCCATTCGCGTGCCTTGGCGTAGACTGCGGAGTAGCGCTTCTTGAAGGCGGTGGTGCACAGGACGCCTGTGTGCTTCGACACTCGGGCGACCTCCAGCGCCGCGGCGGCCGACGGTGCGGGCGGCTTTTCCGTGTAGACGGGTATGCCCCGGCGCATCACGACCGGTGCCAGTGCGGCGTGCGCTTCCGGGCCGATGCAGATGATCACGCCATCCGGCTTCTCGGCGTCGAGCATGGCTTCCATCTGCGTGTAGGCAGTGCCGCCGAACCTCCGGGCGTTGGTCTCGGCCTTGTGGCGGTCGAGATCGCACGCACCGACGATGCGGCCGCCCGCAAGGCCGACATAGGGATAAATCCTCCTGCTCGACAGGGCTCCGGCGCCCACGATGCAGATTCGCGGTTCAGGGTTGTTCATGGTGTCCATGCACAGGTCTCCCGGTTCAGCCGATCTCGAGCAGGTAGTGCAGCGCGTCGCCCAAGTATCGGATCGTGTTCTCGGCGTCTTTCACTTCCATCTCCACGACATAATCGCCTTCATAGCCGCGTGCCTGCATATGCCGGACGAGGCCGGCGAGGTCCACTTCGCCCGTGCCGAAGGGGACAGACTGTGCTCCCTTCATGTCCTTGACGTGGATCAAGGCAATGCTGTCGCCGAGAAGCTCGCATCCCTGGCGCCACGACACGCCGACGGCATGGAAGTGCCCCACCTCGAGCAGCGTTTTCATTCGGGTGTCGTTGATGCCGGCGATGACTTCACGGAAATCATCGAGCGTGCTGATGGGAGTGCCGGCGTGGTTCTGCAGCACGGGCGTGACGTTGAGGCCGGCAATTGCATCGAGAAACGCGGGGGCAGCCCTGATGTAATTGTCCCTGCTGCTGGCCTTGAAGAGGACGATGGGCGCCCCGATGCCTTCGGCGAAGCGAGCAGCGTGGATCGAGCGGGCGAGTGAGGCATCGTGGTCGTCCGTGACCAGGGGAAGATGGCACGAGGCGAACTCCATGCCGTGCGATGCCGCCGTGCGGACGTAGGCATCCGGATCGGCGTCGATATCGAGGGCGGACGCGGCCCAACCGGTGAATGCTTCGAACTTCCGATACCCCAGGCCGGCATAGGCGGCGAGGACGCCGTCGAGATTCATCTTCGGATTGCTGCACGGGCTTGCGACGATGCGATTCAGGTCCACGACGGTTCCTTTCTGGCGGACACACGGTGCGAAAGCGAGTGGCCGAGTGCAGATGCTCGTTGTCATTTTACCAGCTTCGGCGGAGGAGTCAACTGCATGTTGGGGAGCCTGGTGGGGCAAAAACCAGTTGATTCCCCGCGGCGGATGGGGCAGAATGGTGGATCACTGCTTGAAACCGCGCGACGTGCCGGCGGTTTTTCAGGAAAGCTGATCGTTGTATTTCGAGGCGTGGCGGGCATCCGCCGCAAGGAGTTGTAGATGCCGTTGGTGGAGCAGCTTCCCGAATCGGTGGCCGCACTCGCGGGCGCGCCGGCCGACGGGGAGCTCGTCATCGCGATACGATCCGACCTGAACCTGCAGGGAGCCTACGGCGAGGAGTGGCTGCTGGTGACGCAGGAGCGGCTGCTCGTGTGCGCCGGGGGCGTGGTGCGCGTGCAATGCCCGCTGGAGCGGGTGCGGATGCCGGCGTGCGAGTCGCTGATCGGCGGGGGCGCGCTGGTTGCCACGCTCGACGGCCGGCCCGTCGAGCTGATCCGGTACACGAACGGCCGGGCGCGGAGATTCGGGCGGGCGGCGAAATACCTGTCGGACGTCGCCGCTTGGCACGAGGCGGCGGGCAAGCCTGAGCAGGCGAAGGAGAAGCCGCAGCTTGCCGAGGACACCGAGGAGGAGCGGCGCTGCCCCACCTGCGGGCTCCCGTTCAACGAAGGCAGCCGCGTGTGCCCGGTGTGCATGGACAAGTCGAAGGTGCTGCTGCGCGTGATGGGGCTGCTGCGGCCCTACTGGAAGCGCGGGGCACTCGTGATGGGGCTCGTGGTGCTGGGCACGGCGGTGAGCATGTTTCCGCCGTACCTGGTGAAGCCGCTGGTCGACAAGGTGATCAACCCGAAGGAGCCGGTGCCGCTGGAAAGCCGCTACGCGCTGCTGCCGGTGCTGGTGCTGGCGATGCTGGGGGCGCGGGTGCTGACGACGGCGCTGACGGTCCTGCGCGGGCGGACGATGGCGCGGCTGGGCGGCCAGCTCGGATTCGACCTCCGGGCAAGGGTCTGCAGCCACGTCCAGTTCCAGTCGCTGAAATTCTTCAGCAAGCACAACACCGGCGCGATCATGGCGCGGATCACGCAAGACACAGGCTCCCTCGAAAGTGCCCTGATCGACGTCCTGCCGTACTTCGTGAACAACGTGCTGACGTTCATCGCCATCGGCGTGGTGCTGTTCGGGATGAACTGGCGGCTCACGCTGCTCGTGCTCATTCCGATGCCGGTGGTGATGGTGCTGTCGCGGCTGTTCTGGAGGCGGCTGATGGCGATTCTGCACCGGTTCTTCCATTTCCGGGCGCGGATCAACGCGTTTCTGAACGACAGCCTGTCGGGCATTCGCGTGGTGAAGGCATTCGCCCAGGAGAGCCAGGAGATCGCGCGGTTCCACCCGCACAACGCGGGGCTGTTCGATTCCACGGTGGCGCTGGAGCAGCGGTGGGTCACGATCTTTCCGATGCTGTGGTTCATCACGGGGCTGGGCGAGCTGATCGTGTGGTACATCGGCGGCCGCAGCGTGCTGGGCGGCGACATGACGATGGGCATGCTGATGTCGTTCATCGCGTACCTGGGGATGTTCTACGGCCCGCTGCAGTTCTTCACGCGGATCATCGACTACCTCACGCGCAGCCTGACGGCCGCCGAGCGGGTGTTCGAGGTGCTCGACTCGGACCCGGACGTGCGGGAGGCGGAGAACGCCGTGCCGATGCCGCGGATCGAGGGCCGCGTGGAGTTTCGCAACGTGACCTTCGGCTACGATCAGCACAAGCCCGTGCTGCACAACGTCACGCTGGACGTGCGGCCCGGCGAGATGATCGGATTCGTAGGCCAGAGCGGAGCCGGCAAGAGCACCACGATCAGCCTCATCTGCCGCTTTTACGATCCGCAGGAGGGGGCAATCTGCATCGACGGCGCCGACGTTCGCACGATCAAGCAGCAGGACTATCGCTCGCAGCTCGGCATCGTGCTGCAGGATACGTTCCTGTTCAACGGCTCGATCGCGGACAACATCCGGTATGCGAAGCCGGAGGCGACGTTCGAGGAGATCATGGCGGCGGCGAAGATCGCGAACGCCCACGACTTCATCGTGCAGAAGCCGATGGGCTACGATACGCGGGTGGGCGAGCGCGGGCAGGCGCTGTCGGGCGGCGAGCGTCAGCGGATCGCCATCGCGCGGGCCGTGCTGCACAACCCGCGCGTCCTGATCCTCGACGAAGCGACGTCGTCGGTGGATACCGACACCGAGAAGCAGATCCAGGAGGCGATCGCTCGGCTGGTGAAGGGCAGGACGACATTCGCCATCGCCCACCGGCTGAGCACGCTTCGCAACGCCGACCGCCTCGTGGTGCTGAAGGACGGCAAGATCGAGGAGATGGGCACGCACGACGAACTGCTGGAGAAGAAGGGCGAGTTCCACCGGCTCGTTCAATTGCAGCAGGAGATGTCGCGAATCAAGGCCGTGAGCCGGTAGGCGCGAAACGGCAAAGACAATCTGGTAGGGGCGAACCTTGTGTTCGCCCTCGTCAGGGCACGAGGTGATATCGATGCAGGAGAACGCGACTGGCGAGCAGCAATCGGGTTCGGAATCGTGCGAGCTGCGTTATCTGGATCCACGGGCGCTGCGGTTCCGGCAGGCCGGGCCGACGTTGCAGATGACGATCGAGAATGAATGCACGTGGCTGAAGGTGTCGATCCTGCGCGTAGCGCCGCTGTCGAACGCGAGCCGCTACTTCAGCGTGCGCGACGCCGCCGGCAAGGAGATCGGGATACTGATCGATCCGCACGAGCTGGACGCGGACGGCCGCCGGCTCGTTGAGCAGGACCTGGAGCGGCGCTACGTGGTGCCGTTGATCCAGCGGATCATCTCGGCGAAGGAGCGGTTCGGCACGGTAGACTGGGACGTCCAGACGGATCGCGGGCGGTGCCGCTTCACCACGCGAAACCTGCGGGAAGATGCCCTCCAGCCATCGCCAAGCCGGTACATCCTCACGGACGTGGACGGCAACCACTACGACGTGCCGGACGTGAATGCGCTGGACTCGGCGAGCAGAGGGCACCTGATGATGAATCTGTGATGGGGAGGAAAGAGCGCGAGAGCTTAGCGGATCGGGGGGATCGTTGGAGAGGTGTGGCGAATGTCTGTTGCGACGGTTGGCTGTTTTCTATTGCTTTTGCGAAGCACGCGAATTAGAATCAGAGTTCTGTGACTGCCGCCTCACCATTCGGGCCGGCCAAGCGCATGCTGGAGTCAAGTCGCTGCTTTTCGCTTGATTGTTTGCCTGCCGATGGCGATGATATATGGTATACCTAGGACCAAACCCACCCACGGAAAGCGAGGCACACACGTGATTTCGGACGAAGTCTTCCGCAACCCTACCGTGCGTGAAGTGCATTTCGAGCTACGGTTCCCCAACCTTTTTTTCATTGAGAGCAAGATTGGCGACTTTCAGCTTGCCATCATGGAGAAGTTCCCCCAATCGAAGCTCGTTCTTCGCCGCCATCTGGTTTTCGCCGACGTGGGTCCCGAAGCGAAATTGCAGCAATTGCCCCAAGAGATCGAGGACGACAGGCGGGGCAAAGTCTGGCAGTTCCTGTCCGGTACGGGCGTGGAAGTCAACGTGATGACCAGTGCGCTTGGTATCCACTCATCGCAGCACCGAACTTACAACAACCCTTCGGTCGAACCACGGTTCAGGGACATGATTGAATTCGTTATCTCCAGCTTTCTTCGCGTTACGAGCCTCCCGGTGATTGAGCGGCTTGGGTTGAGGTACATTGACGTGTGCCCGCTTCCAGAGAAGACAAATGCTGTTCTCCAGGATTACTACAACACTGCCTTTCCTGTTGGTCGTTTTGCAATTGATGATGCTGAGATCATGCAGTTCATCGCTCTCGTGAAGAGGAACGGCTTCTCCATGCGGTACATTGAGGCACTTCAGCGGAAGGAAAAGGTTGACCAGTTGCTTTTGGATTTTGATGCTTCAGGAGCAAACGTCAAGCCGGAGGATTACCTATCGGTGACTGATCGATTGCATGAGTTGATTTCGGACGAGTATAACAGAACAATCAAGGACCCTGTGCGTCGGTTCATGAGGCAGGACCCCACAGAATCAGGATCAGCGCCATGATCAACGAGAATGACAAAGCGAATGCCTTCCCTGCAACGGGTGATGCAGCCGCTGAACCAACAGCCGATTCCGGTTCTCGTTTAGTGGTTTACCCGATCGGGCCTTATGAGGTCGTTCTTCAGTTCACGACGGACGGCGCGTTCCAAGGCGTGGTCGAGGTGCGTGTGAACGCCGACTTCCGCAGCATACGCCAGAAGATTGCATCGACCCCTTACCATGATGTTGATGAGTTCTACAAGTAGCCTCTGGCGCCATGTTCTACAGCGACAAGAACGACGAAAGGCTGCGTCTGGGCGACGTTGTGCGAGGCTTCGCATGCGGGAAGCTTCTAATTGAGCAGCCTTTCACAGATGGACTGCCTTCCACCTACCGCGTGGAGGTTTGCCATTGTCTCGCAGTTGTTCTCTCACCCTGTTGCGCGATTAGGGATGGTTACATCCAACTGGCCCCGCTGCAGCAAATTGAGCCGAAATGGTATCGGAATGAGCGTTGGCTTGGCGATCTTACGGTCGTTAACGCGCCAATGGATCCTGAGGAAGCGTCGCCGCCTCAGCAATGGCAGATGATGTCCTCGTCTGAGCAGGCTGAGCTCAAGGGCCGTGGCAAGGCATATACGCTTCTCGATTACTTTGTATATGCCCCCCACGTGTTTCTGGGTAAATATGAACTGGGTTGGCAGAAGAAGCGTTATACGCAAGGCCACTACGTGGTGGATTTCAGGGGCATCGTCTGCGTGAATTGCCCAAAGATCGGACTTCCGGACATCCCCATCAAGACGAAGGTATTGCAGCTTTCGAAGGAGACGAGAGGCTTACTGAGGGATAAGATGGCCTACTACTACGGCAATCCTCCCGAAGAAGACAAGCCTTAGCTGCGGCTGACCACCGTTTCTGCCCTTGACCGGTTCGGTGGATATTACGCCTTTGGACAGGTAGTGTCCCCTGCCCTTACTCTACTCAATCTCTTTGCTCCCGGCCCTTCAGGGATTTGCACGCGGCACGATGACTCTATGGTCGCGGCGGTAAACAGCCTCTGCTTCGTTCAGTACGTCGTCCGTCAAGTCGGAAGCCGGCAGGCCATGCCTTGAAAAAACGCCGCAGGTGAACGTCGTGTTAAGCATCATCCCTGTGCGTATCACGGCGCTCACCTGCGGTTTTATGGTGATCAGGCCTGCGTCCGTGCTGCCTGTTCAACATTTCTAACATCACGGTTTGTGGGAGGGGCGCCGAAAAGACCGAAATGAGAGAAGACCGTGGGGGAAGAAGCAGCAGGGAAGAAAGGCAAAATTAAAAAGGCAAAATGCAAAAAGGGCGACCCGGAAACGGGAAGACGGGAGGACAGAAATGATGAATGATGAATGATGAAACCCGGAATCGGCGTCAGACTTTTGCTCCCGGGATTCTTTCTTCATTCATCATTCATCATTTCGTCTACCGTCTCCTCCGCCTGCCCCGGTATTTCTTGCGCTGCGGTGCGAGGGTGGCCACGTCGGTCTTGTGCTGCAATTGGCCGCGCATGGCGAGGATGCGGTCGCGAATCTGGGCCGCCTTCTCGAAATCCAGTGCCTCCGCCGCTTCCTGCATGTCCTCCTCAAGCTCCTTGATGTGGTCCTGCGTGAGATACTGCTCCTCGGTTTCGCTGACGGATTCGTAGACGGCAGTCTTCTGCGAGATCTCCTTCTCGATCCCCTCGCGGATCGCCTTCTTCACGGTGGCGGGGGTGATGCCGTGCTCCTCGTTGAAGCTGACCTGGATCTGGCGGCGGCGGTTGGTCTCGTCAACGGCCTTGCGCATCGAGTCGGTCACCGTCTCGCCGTAGAGGATCACCTTGGCGTTCACGTTGCGGGCGCAGCGGCCGATCATCTGGATCAGCGACGTCTCGGACCGCAGGTAGCCTTCGCGGTCGGCGTCGAGAATGGCGACCATCGAGACCTCGGGCAGGTCGAGCCCCTCGCGGAGGAGGTTGACGCCGACGAGCACGTCGAACTTGCCGAGCCGCAAGTCGCGGAGGATTTCCACGCGCTCCAAGGTATCGATCTCGGAATGCAGGTATTTGCAGCGCAAGCCTTCCTCGCGGAAGTACTCGCTGAGGTCCTCGGCGAGCCGCTTGGTGAGCGTGGTCACCAGCACGCGCTCGCTCGCGTCCGTCCGCACCTTGATCTCGCGGATGAGGTCCTGCACCTGCCCGCTCGCCGGGCGTATCTCGATCTCGGGGTCGACCAGCCCGGTCGGGCGGATGATCTGCTCGATGATGCGGCCGGGGGATTTCTCCAGCTCGTATTGGGCGGGCGTGGCCGAAACGAACAGCGCCCGCTTCATCTCCACCTCGAACTCGTCGAACCGCATCGGGCGGTTGTCCAGCGCCGACGGCAGCCGGAAGCCGTAGTCCACCAGCGTCTGCTTCCGGGAGCGGTCGCCGAAATACATCCCGCGAATCTGCGGGACGGTCACGTGCGACTCGTCGATGATCAGCAGGAAGTCGTCGGGGAAGAAGTCGATCAGCGTGCTGGGGCGGTGACCGGGCGCGAGGCCGCTAAGATGCCGCGAGTAGTTCTCGATGCCGGGGCAGTAGCCGGTCTCGCGCAGCATTTCCAGGTCGTAGCGGGTGCGCATCTCGAGGCGCTGCGCCTCCAGCAGCTTGCCCTGCGTGCGGAATTCCGCCAGCCGCTGCTCGAGTTCCTCCTCGATCGACTGCAGCGCCTGCTCCATGCGGTCCTCCGGCATCACGAAGTGCTTGGCCGGGAAGATCACGATGTCCTTCTTCTCCTCGAAAACCTCGCCGGTGAGCGGGCTGAACAGGGTGACCCTGTCGACCTGGTCTCCGAACAACTCGATGCGGATGCCGTGCTGCTCGTATGCGGGATAGACTTCGATGACGTCGCCGCGCGGGCGGAAGGTTCCGCGCTTCGGCTCGTAGTCGTTGCGCTCGTACTGGATGTCCACCAGCCCCCGGAGGATGTCGTCGCGGTCCATCTGCGACCCGATCTCCAGCTTCACGGTCATTCGCTCGTAGTCTTCGGGCGAGCCGAGGCCGTAGATGCAGGAGACGCTGGCGACGATGATCACGTCGTCGCGTTGCATCAGGGCGCTCGTCGCCGCCAGCCGCAGCCGGTCGATGTCCTCGTTGATCGACGTCTCCTTCTCGATGTAGATGTCGTGCTGCGGGATGTAGGCTTCGGGCTGGTAGTAGTCGTAGTAGCTGACGAAGTAGGCGACGGCGTTGTGGGGGAAGAATTCCTTGAATTCGGAATAGAGCTGGGCGGCGAGGGTCTTGTTGTGCGACATCACGAGCGCGGGCAGGCCGAGCGCCTGGATGACGTGCGCCATCGTGAACGTCTTGCCGGATCCGGTGACGCCCAGCAGCGTCTGGAAGTTGCGGCTTTCATCGCGGTAGCCGCGAACAAGCTGCTCGATCGCCTGGGGCTGGTCGCCCGCCGGCTCGAATTCTGCAACGAGTTTGAACTGACCCATGGAAGAAGCCTGTGCGCCCGGGGCCCGGAAGAAAACTATCCTCTATTTCCATTATACCACAGGCGGGGGCCATGGAGCACATGTTTTGGGAGTTATCAGTGGAAGAAGTGGACGGAATGGACGAAATGGACGAAATGGACGCGGGCGGCGCACGTGCTTGCAGAGCGATGGAAAACCGCCATGGCTGGCGCTGCCATGTTCACTTCGTCCACTCGGTCCATTTCGCCCGCTGGCTGTCAGGCTTTTTTCGCCTGCACTGCGGCAACGCATGCAGGCATCGAATTATTCGACAAGTGGTTGCG
>DATKYA010000308.1:0-2268 GCA_035528775.1 Planctomycetota bacterium
TCATTCTTCCCGTTCACCGAGCCGAGCGCCGAGCTCGACATCGCCTGCACCTTCTGCCGCGGCGCCGGTTGCCCCACCTGCCAGGGCAAGGGCTGGACCGAGCTCCTCGGAGCCGGCATGGTCGATCCGGCAGTCTTCAACGCCGTCGGATACGACCCCGAAAAATACACCGGCTTCGCTTTCGGCATGGGTGTCGACCGCGCCGCTATGTACCGGTTCGGCATCACCGACATCCGCCTCCTCTTCGAGAACGACCTGCGGCTGCTGAACCAGCTCTGATAAACGATGAACGATGAACGATAAACGATGAACGATGAACGGAAGGCGGCATTCATCGCACATCGCTTGCGGTTCATCGTTCATCGTTCATCGTTCATCGTTTGGATTTCCTCTCATGTCTTCCCCCATCTACCGCATCCTCGATGCAAACCTGAACCGTGCCCGCGAGGCCCTGCGCGTGGTGGAAGATTGCGCGCGGTTCGCGTGGAATGACCCGATCTGGAGCGCACAGTTGAAGTCGCTGCGCCACCGGCTCACCCGGGCCGTCGGCAATCTTGGTATCGGGCCGGAGCTGCTGGCCTTCCGCGATACCCCCGGCGACGTCGGCACCGGGCAGTCGGAGGAATCCGAGCGGCGTCGGTCCGATGTGCCGGCCGTGGTCGCCGCAAACCTCAAGCGCGCGCAGGAAGCGGTTCGCGTGCTCGAAGAATATTCCAAGCTCGTCAGCGAGCCGGCCGGCGGGGCGTTCAAGCAGATTCGCTACGACCTCTACACCATCGAAACCGCCCTCGCCGCGCGGCTCGCCGCACCCGAGCGGCTGGCATCGGCAAGGCTGTACGTGCTCGTAACCTCCAGCATGACCCGCGGCCGCGATCCGGTCGACGTCGCTCGCCAAGCGATCGCCGGCGGGGCCGACGTCATCCAGCTTCGCGAGAAGGAGATGCCCGACGGCCAGTTCCTCGAGCTCGCCCGTCGGATGCGAAGCGTCTGCCGCGAGGCCGGAGCATTGTTCATCGTCAACGACCGCGCCCACGTCGCACAGCTCGTCGACGCCGACGGCGTGCACGTCGGGCAGGACGACCTCCCGGCCCCGGACACACGCCGGCTGCTCGGCCCCGGCAGGATCGTGGGCGTATCCACCCACTCGCCGGCCCAGGCGGAGCGCGCGATCACCGACGGCGCCTCCTACGTCGGCGTCGGCCCCGTCAACGCAACGCCCACCAAGCCGACCACCGACCCCGTCGGCCTGGAGTACGTCCGCTATGCGGCGGAAAACATCGCCATCCCGTTTTTCGCCATTGGTGGCGTGAACGCCCGGACGGCCGATGATATCCTCCGAGCGGGCGCCCGGCGGCTCGCCATCTGCTCCGCCATCATCTCCGCCGATGACGTAGCCGCCGCCGCCGCCGAGATCAAGACGATCGCCAGCAAGTACCCGCATTAGAGGTGTGTTTTCGACACGAAGTCACGAAGATACGGAGGCCTGCAAGAAACAAGAATCCTCCTCTTCGTGCTCCTTCGTGCCTTCGTGTACTCGTGCCTTCATGCCTGCGTGTCCTCGTGCCTTCGTGTCCTCGTGCCTTCATGCCTGCGTGTCCTCGTGCCTTCGTGTCCTCGTGCCTGCGTGTCGAGCAGGCGTGTCTACTTCGCAAGCTTCCCGAACGCCTCAACGCCCTTCTCCGCGCCATCCGGCGAGCTTGCCCCGATCACCAGCGAGCGCGGCTGCTCCTTGAACACGTGATACTTGTCCGGGAACGATTTCGCGTTGGGCAGGCTCACGGAAAACGGCCGCGTGACCATCAGCACCGCGCGGTCGCCCCCGGGAAACTGCCGATTCACCGAGACAGGCAGGATCGGATTCGCATAGCGGCTTGCCTGCCACGCACCGGTCAGGTCGGCGAGATTCGTGTTGTCCCAGTCGTTGCCGATGAACACGTCGATCCGGGCGAGCGGCCGCTCGTACCGCCCGCTGCGGGAGCGATAGTACGGATCGGGATCGTAGGTGACGTTGCGAATGCCGAGGCCTGAGATCGTCGTCCGCAGGCCGGCCTTCGCGATCCGAGCCGCGAGCTTCTCCGCCGCCGGGCGGTACGCCGGCGAGCCATACGAGATCACCACCTCATCCTGCGGGTTCTTCGTTCGAGCGGCTCGCCGATCCGCCAGCCACGACCGCACCGCATCGCGATCCCACACGAGAACGTCCTTCACCTCAAACTTCCTCGCGAATGCCGACAGCCGTTTCACCAGCTCCGCATCGCTGACGCCGGG
>DATKYA010000309.1:0-8497 GCA_035528775.1 Planctomycetota bacterium
GATCAGAGGTTCCGAGGATGGGCCACAGATCGGCACCGTTGGGCTCGCGAAGTCACGACACAGGGCACTGTTTGCTCAGAGCCAGCAGGCTTTCCCGACGAGAACGACGTGCTGAACACCCAACTTTTTGGGAGGAGAGCCTCAAATGTTTTTCTGCGAGGAGCTTCCCGCCTTCAGGGATTCGCTGTGTTCGGCACCCATCTGCACCTGGTCTTCCGTGATCTCGCGGCCGCTGGTCGAGCTGAGTACACGGGCCGCATCGGCGACGGTCAATGCCGTTAGTTTCAGTGGTTTTGGACTCGATTCCATACGGGTCCGCGCGTAGGTGTGGAGCGTCAGACGCGGGTCCTGATGGCGCATCAGGTGCTGGGCCTCCTTCGTGCTCGCTCCCATCTCGAAGACCATAGTGTCGTAGGTGACGCGCAGGGAGTGGAAGTCGATCCTGCCGCCGAAGGCCTGTCCGCTGCACGCCGGCACGGTCCGCGTCCTTGTAGAAGTCGCGTGCGGTGTGCCGCGAGACGAAGAGCAGAGGTTCCGCCGGGAGCGATCCGCCTGCGTCGCTGAGAATAGCGCTCATACAACTGCCGGACGGTCCCGTTCGCGGCAAATTTCTCCAACTCCTCAGCGAGGGGGCGCGGGATTGGCTGGAAACCTTCCTTGCGGTTCTTGGTCCACTCGCCGTGCAACTTGAGGCCGCAGTTTGCTGTATCGAGGTCGTCAACTTACAGGGATCGCAGTTCGTTGCGGCGCAGACCTGAGCAGGCGGCGGTCTCGTAGAGTATCCGGCGATGTTCGGGGGCCGCATCGAGGATGCGGTGGAACTCCTGCGGAGTAAGCGCGCGCCGCATGGTCTGCGGAGTAGTGTCGAATTCAGCCAGTCCTGCAAGAGGATGCTCCGCCAGATAGCCGCGCTCGATGCACCAAGCGCAGAACGCCTTGAGCGACGCCGCGTAATTCGAGAGCGTTTTCCCGTCACTACACTGTGCCTGCAGTTCTCGCAGCGCCTTCTCTACGATCGGAAGGACGCCGTTCATATCCCCCTTCACGCTGCCTCTGCGTTTGTTCCTATCGTTCATGCACTACAGTAATGTTCCCGTAGGTCAAGGAGAAAACTGGGCGATTCTTTGCACCTGGCGCTCGGCTTCGTGTTCGGCCTTCTCGGCCGGAGGCCGTTGCCGCACTGCCTGGCGGCGTGCTTGGGTAACCTGGGGAAAACGGCTCGGGCGACCTTAACGTTCTGTTTGCTGCTACGCATTGCTGGGCCTCCAATGGGAAATCTTCCTCAAGGCGCGACGCAGCCGGGCAGCTGCCTTCTTCGTGATGCACCTGAGTTCGCGGGGGGGTGGGACATGATGTTCCCCAACAGCGGCAAAAAAGTTTCGGCGGTAGCTTGACACGGCACCGTAATGGAGTTATACTATTGACGTCCGATGAAGCGGAAGCGGGCAACGCTGGAGAGCGGCCCGCCAAGGAATAGCCGGGCCAGCGCAGACGCATTCGTGCGCGGGGGAGCCATCGAAGCTTCCCCGCCCGTAGAACGCTGTCTTCGAAAGGAGGTTATCTGATAGCATCAAATGCGGAGTCCTGCTATGCCTTGAAAACTCTGGGGTCTGGGGCAGAGCTTCAGTCGGGCGTCAGCCCGAAATAATTCGGTGTTAACCGTAGCCGCTGTGGCTTACGGTGTGTCCGAGAGATTAGGGACTGTACACATGAAACATACGCCATTCGCCGCCCTCCTTCTCACCGCTCTCTTCGCTTCTGTGGCCGTCTCGCTGGCCTGCGCGGGAGAATCGTTGATCGATCTCTCCGCCGTGGTCGACACCGATGCCTCGCTGGCGTCGCCCGGCGACTTGAGGGCCCCAATTGCCGGCGGCATGGCGGTCGCCGACTGGGCGGCATCGCCGCAGAACGACCGCGTGCCCGGCCGCTTTCTGCTGCAGTTCAAGCACCCCGTCCAAGTGGGCACGGTGCTCGTCTACGCCAAGGCCGCCCTCAGTTGCCTGATCGACGACGCTTGGCACGACGTGCCCTACGCCGGGCCGGAAGAGCACGTGCTTCGCTACATCCCCCTGCCCGCCGGCAAGATGATTTCCGCGCTGCGGCTGACGCTCGAGCCGGAGCTGATCACGCGCGGCAACGACGCCGGCCTCTACGGAACGACCGTGCCGTTCCTTGCGCTGCTGCAGCAGCGGCTCGCGAATGCCTCGGCCGGCGCCGCCGTGCTGACAAGCTCGGCCGACGCCCTGTCTCAGGGTTTTCGGCCTGTGGTCTGGCTGAACCGCCCGTGGACGCTTGTCGACGGCTTCATCAGCGATCGCTCGAACTTTTTCAGCCGCAGGCGCGGCGAGGATGAGCCGGCAATCTCGGCGGAATCGCCCGAATGGATCATGCTGGCGTGGGAGCGCCCGCTGCCGCTGCGCGCGCTGCTGATCGCCCGCGGCTCCGCCGAGAAAGGCCTCGGCGACGCGATCATCGAAACGTACGACGGCACCGGCAACCCTCGCTTCGCTCTCGGTGACGAAGGCTGGCGGAAGGTCGAGGCGACTCTCACGCAGCCGATGAAATTCCGCTCCGTTCAGATGCTCGCCCTCCCGGAACCGGTGACGACGCGCGCCCTGCGCATCCGGTGCGTGGGCGGCGTGGAGCAGCTCGGGGTGGGCGAGGTGTCGGCGCTCGTCGACGCCGGCGCCGCGCCCGATCTCGCCGGGGGCAACGACGGCCTGAAGCAGATACCATTCACCATCCCCGGGCCGGGCAAGGTGACCATCCAGGTGCGCGACGCCGACGGCAACGTGATCGCGAACCCCGTGACCGGCGTCGAGTTTCCTCGCGGTGACAACACTGCCGCGTGGGACCTCGTCGACATCGACGGCAACCTGGTGCTGGCGCCCGGCACCTACACCTGGCGCGGGCTCCACAACCCCGGCCTGCGCGTGGAGTATCTGTTCACCTACTTCCCCTACCCCACCGCATCTGTTGCGTGGCAGACGCCCGACCGCCGCGGCGGCTGGCTGGCCGACCACGAGGCGCCCCGCACTGTCGTCCGGCACGGCGCGAACATGTGGGTCGGCGCCTTCGCCGAGGCCGGCGACTCGATCATCGAGGTCGACACCCAGATGAAGAAGCTGTGGGGCGAATACCGCATCTGGCTGGCCGAGCCGGGCTGGGTCTGCTCCGACGGCGGCGAATACATCTATTATATCGCGGAGGGCGGATGGATAGGCGACCGGCAGGTGATCATCCAAATCCATGCGCAGTCCAAGCGCTCGCGCCGAATCTTCAACAAGCTGCTGCCCGACAAGCAACGCGAGGACATCAACGGCTTCCAGATCATGGGCACCAAGGCGTTCGTGTCCGCCTCGAAGCCCAACCTCGTGTACGTCTACGACCTCGCGAAGAACCTGCAAGGCCCGTGGCGCGGCTTTGGCTGGAAGGAAGTCAACGAGCAGTTCGAGGACGAAAAGCCGCAGTTGATCACGAGCATCCCGCTCGACAAGCCGGGCCGCATTCGCCCGTACGGCCCGAAGGCCGTGATCACCACCTCGGGCAAAGACGTGGTGCTCATCGACACCGAAACATACAAGGTGACGCCGCTGTTTGCAGGCAAGCTCACAAACCCGATGGGGCTCGGCGTGGACGACAAGATGAACGTTTACGTGGGCGAGGGCGAGCCGTTGCACCAGGTGCTGGTGTTCGCACCCGACGGCACGCTCACCAAAACGCTCGGCAAAATCGGCCGCCGCGAAATCGGACCGTTCGACCCCGACAACCTCGACTCGCCGTGGGGCGTCGACATCGACCACCTCGGCCGCGTGTGGGTGTGCGAGCACACCGACTATCCCAAGCGCGTCAGCGTGTGGGACATGCAGACGGGCAAGTGCGTCAACCACGTGTTCGGCCCCACGCAGTACGGCGGCGGCGGCTGCATCGATCCCGCCGACGATTCCCGCCTGTTCTACAAGGGGATGGAGTTCAGCCGCGACCGAGCCACCGGCAAGATTACGCCCGTGAACCTCACCTACCGGCCCGACAGCAAGTTTTTTGCGAACTTCGAGGACCGTAACTACCCCTGCTACGCCTTCCGAGCCGAGGGCAAACTGTGGTTCACCAGCTTCATGTGGCCGCACGGGCAGTCGATCCTCGTCCTCTGGCAATACGAGGGCGATCGCGTGCAGCCGGTGGCGGCGATTGGCGCAATCGACAACCTCCGGCCGTTCGGCCCGCGCACCGAGTTGGCCGAAGGCGCCGACCTCGGCGAGAAGAAGGGCGAATCGATCGACAAGCGCGTCAACGTCAACTACGGCCCGCACTCGCCCGGCGCGGGCGTGGGCGGCGACAACTGGAGCATCCGGTGGGGCGGCCGCGTGATCGCTCCGGCCAAGGGCGCCTACTCCTTCTACGTCATCAGCAACGACGCCACCCGCCTCTGGATCGACGGCAAGCTCCGCGCAACCACACCGCGCGGAACGCGCGAGTCCATCGGCAAGGGAGAGCTTGAGCTCGAAGCAGGCAGCCACCCGATAGTCATCGACTTCCGAGACCTCGCCGGCGGCGCAATGATCAGGCTCGAGTGGGAAGGCCCGGGCATCGAGCGCCAGGTCGTGCCGGAAGAGGCGCTGCGAGCGTCCGACGCCGCCGACGCCCCCAACGGCCTGAAGCGCGAGCTGTTCGACCGCACCGCCATCGCGCTCGAATGGCTGATCAAGGGCTTCCCCCAGCGCAACGAAGGCGAGAATCTCTTCGCCTGGACCGATCTGAACGACAACGCCTTCCTCGACGCGAACGAGGTGGTCTTCGGCAAGGTCGAGAAGAACGGCGGCGTTGTCACACGCTGCGGCGTGGGCTGGAACTGGAGGATGAACGAGAAGTTCGAAACCGCTACCGGCGTCTCCGGGCCCAACATCAACGGGCTGGTCTTCTTCCGCCCGAAAGCCCGCACAGACAAGGGCTATCCGATCTTCGATCTGCCGCGTGAGGTACACCCGGGCGGCGGCGAGGCGGTGATGGTTGACGCCAAAGGCAACGCCATCTGCCTCACCGGCCCGATGATGAGCGTGTCGCCCCAAGGCAAGATCAACTGGCGCTACGTCAACCAGTGGCCCGGCCTGCACGCCGGGCACCACACCACCGCCCGTGGCGACGAGCCGGGCGTGCTGATCGCGCCCTGCAGGTTCTTCGGCTCCGCCACGGTCAACAAGACACTCGGCGAGGTGGTGGCCTTCAACAGCAACCTCGGCTGCACCTACCTGATGACCGCCGCCGACGGCCTCTATATCGACCGCATCTTCCGCGACCAGCGCCTGGGGCTGCTGTGGAGGATGCCCGAGCCGCCCACCCCCGACGTGCTGGCCGAAACCAGCCTCTTCGACGAGCACTTCGGCGGTACGCTCCAGAAATGCAAGGGAGCAGACGGCAAAGACCACCTCTACTACGTGGTCGGCAAGAACCACTCCTCCGTCGTCGAGCTGACCGGCCTCGACAACATCAGACGGCTGGACGGTGCCACGCTGACCGTCACGCCCGAGGACATCGCTGCCGCGCAGCTCCGCCGCCAGCAGCAGCTTGCCCGCCAGGCCGAGCCCAAGGTCTACGCCATCCGCAAGGTCAAGGCCGGCGAGATCACCATCGACGGCCGCGATGCCGAATGGCCCAGGGAGCGGATCGAAGACAGCCGCGGCAACGGCGGCTTCTCGCTCGCGTGGGACGACGACAACCTCTACGTGATGTTCAGCGGACGCGACGACCGCGCCGTCTTCGAGAACAAAGGCGCCAACCCCTCCGAGCTGTTCAAGAGCGGCGACGTGATCGACGTGATGCTCCAGACGCAAGCCGGCCTCGACCCCCACCGCACCACCGCCGGCCGGGGCGACATCCGCCTCACGTTCTCCATGTTCGAGGGCAAGCCCATCTGCGTCCTCTACGACTACGACGTGGCCGGCATCGACAAGGGCCAGCCGTTCAGCTCGCCCTGGCGCACCGAATGGATCGACAGGGTCGCCTCCATCCCTGAAGCAAAGATTGAGATCACGCGCGCCGGCCAGTCATATTGCCTCGAAGCCGCGGTGCCGCTGGCGGTCATACACCTCGACCCGCACCGCCTGGCGACCACCACTGGCGACGTCGGCCGCGTCCTCAGCGACCAGACCGGCTCAGCCGCCGCCGCGCGCGTTTATTGGGCAAACAAGAACACGAATATCATGTCCGACCTGCCCTCCGAGGCAGCCCTGCAACCGAACATGTGGGGCATGTTCGTGTTTCAGAAGGAGTAGTCGACGCGCCGGTGGATACCATCCCGCCGTGCCGGAGCCACCGGTGCGCCGTGGGATTTCCCCCAGGCGACGAAGGGGCGGGGGGGCGTCAGCGCAACAGCCCCTTGCAAGGAAGAAAACCGGTCTTCTGGAAGATTTACGAACATTTTTCTTGACAGAGCTTGTTTTACGCTGTATTGTATTGCACGATGGCAGTTCCAATATTCACGTCTGAAAGCTTCGAAGGACTTCGATGGAGCGCAAAGCTTTTCCTGAACCTTGCGTCCGGTACGGCTGGGATTGGATTTTTTGGGACGCTCCTACAGAGCGGGCTTGCGGGGCGGAGCGAAATGGAAAGGGCGGGCTCCGCAGAGGGAACCCGCCCGTTGTTTGCCGGCCGAGGGCCGATCCGCAATCAGCGCCTGATGGCGAATGGATTGGTGTGCGTGATGCCGGCTGGGCCATGCAGTTCAGCACGTACGTATGTGCCCACGTTCGGCGTTGTCTCGCAATTGAGCGTGGCGCCCGTGTGGATGAGCTGGCCGTTGGAAATCCATCGGATCTCCGTGTAGTTCTGGCCGGTGATGGTGATCGTGGCATTACCCGCGTTCACCGCGATCGAGTCGATCACCGGCACCGGGCTGGTGCTGGAGGTCTTGCGGGTGAAGTAGAAGCGGCCATTCAGAAGCGCGGAGCGTACTTCTTCTTCCGTAACGGACGTCAGCAGCAGCACGTTCCAGTTGTTGCCCATGTGCGATTGAACATGGGCGTCGTCGCACGACACGCCCCACGCGGGCTTGTCGGGCATGAGCAAGCCGAGCACCTGGTCCCACTTCACGCGGTCGTTCGGGTAGCGGTCGCCCTGGTTGTACACTTCCATCGCGAACAGGTGGTTGTACGTGCGGAAGAGGTTGGCGTACCAGTCGGCCGTGTAGGAGTAGCGGCCGGGGTGGTTGAGAATGGCAATGCCGCCTGCCTGCTGCACGCCCGACAGCAGCACGTTCTCGTCCGATGATGTGCTGGCATAGCCGCAGAAGAGGCTGTTCATGTGATGGCCACTCGATAGCTCGTTTCCCTGGATGGCGAAGATCGGCTGGGACGGCCACGGCCAGGTCACGTGGTTGTGATCCGTTATCGCCAGCATGCTGTAGCCCTTGGTAACGTACTCGTTGATGGCGGCGGCCGGGCTGAGCGAGCCGTCGCTGTTGGTGGTGTGGGTATGGAAATTTGCCTTGTGCTGCCCGTGCGTGACCCAATCGACGGTGCTGTACGGGTTCAGGATGGTCAGGCTTACGCACGTGGCGCCCATGTTGTTGCGGGCGGTGAGCAGGTCGAGCACATTGATCTTGCCATCTTCGTTCAGGTCGGCTTTCCAGTTGTCGTCGGTGGCCGGGTTCTGGCCGAGCAGGTTGCGGATGAAGATCAGGTCGAGGGCGTTCACAACACAGTCGCCATTGGCGTCGCCCTTGATAGCCCACTTGGGGGGAAGCTGCGACACCTTCATGCCGTTCACATACCACTTGCCGTCGCCTTCAATGATTGTGCCCATGTCGCCTGAGACGGTGACGGTTGCATCGCCGTCGGCGCCGCATTTCACCTTAGAGAAGATGACCACGTCGGCCGGATTGATGCCGCTGAGTAATGAGGCATGATTTGCACTGACGGCAACGCCTGCCGAGCTGGCGTGCGTGAAACTATCAACATCCGAGATGGTGAATAGGGTCCGACGCAGCGTGTAGCTGCTGTTGTTGCGGTTGCCGTAGAACGCCAGCTCGTACTCCTTGTCCGGCTGCAGGCCGGTGAGCTGGACGGTTATGGCGGAGGTAAGAGAGTTATTGTACCAGCAATAGCCGGACAATGTGAGCGCGCTGCCAAACACGATTGCGGCCGGCGTGCCCGCATCGGGGCCTGTTCCGCCGCCGCCATCGGCTGCCGCACCAGCGTTGATCATGCTGATCGTGACACCGGTGCTTTGGCCGGTGACATAATCGACCAGCATGCCGGAGCTGTCGAGGCTGATGGAGGTGACATTGCCCGAGGAGGTTCCGGCGAGGTCGTTGAAGGCGACCCAAGCACCGATTGCCGGCGGGGGGTTCACCGTTATCTGTACGTCATCGGATGCCTGCAGAAGGCTGTCGTTGGCGGTCAGGCGCAGCACATATACCCCGGGGGCGCCGAAGGTTGCCGTGGTATCGATAGCCGCTGCATCGCCGAATGTTACCGTGCTCGGGCCGCTCACCTTGCTCCAC
>DATKYA010000310.1:0-8531 GCA_035528775.1 Planctomycetota bacterium
CACATCGAGCGGCTGCGGAGGCTGCCGGGGGTGGAGGTAATGGCGGTGGCGGACGCGGCGGAGCCGGCGGCGGCGCAGGCCGCGAAGGACTTCTCCATCCGCGAGTGCTTCACCGACTACCGGGCGCTGCTGAAGGTGCCCGACGTCGACGCGGTGAGGAGGGGCTTTGGGGAGTTGGGCTTTGGGCTGAAGAATGGGTGGGGGATCCTCCCTGACCGTCCCCCTCCGCCCCCACCCGGTGTCCGGTTTCCGCTGCTTCCCTCGGCTTTCGGCGGCTCCGCGGCGGCACGCTCCGTTCGACCGAAAAATGATTTGCCACACGATGCCGCATGATGTATAATGAGCGGTTGAATGACCCGCCGGCAATATCGCCGGAATGTTCCGACATATTCCCGGAATGTTCGCCTACGTGGATTATACACCGGAATGTTCCGAAAGTCAAGCTGATGTTCGTGGTATTTCAGGAAATTTCGCGAGTTCCAGTCACATGAGCGGCGCATCAGAACGATTTCGTGACTTTCGGGAGCAGCAGCGGCTATCGCAGGCCGAGCTTGCGGAGCGGCTTGGCGTGCCGCAGAAGCACATCTCGGACGTCGAGCGCGGCCGTACAAGCTTCCGCGAGGATTTCCTCCTGCGCGTGCACGAGCGGCTGGGGCTGTCGATCGACTGGCTCCTGACGGGCAAGGGCAGCCGCCATTTCCGGCCGGATGAACGCGTGGATCCCGACGAGGTAGTCGGCGTGTTGCAGCAGTTGCGCGGGATGATGGAGACGGGCGCGCTCGCCCGCGTGGCCGAGGATACGACACACTACGGCGGGCTGGCAGTCCGGCGGGTGGGGCTGTTCGAGATCGAGGGGCAGACAGAGATTCCGTTCACCGCAAGCGGCCTGCCCGGGCCGGCCGAACGGCTCGCCACGTGCCCCGACGACCTGACGGATCCCGATGCGTTCGCGTGCCGGCTGGCCGGCAATTCGATGGTGCCCGAGTTCCGCCCGGGCACGGTGCTGTTCTTCATGCCCGCCGCCCAGGTGAACAGCGGCGACTATGTTTTCGCGCGGCTCGACGATCGCGCGACCTTCCGGCAGGCCTTTCTCGACGACAACCTCGTGCGGCTGGTCCCGGTAAATCGGAATTTCCCGGAGATCCGCCTGCCGCGCGACAAGGTGCGGGGGATGTTCAGGCTGGCGTGGGCGATGGCGAGGTTTTGAACGAGACACGCACGCGCGCCGCAACGGACGCCTTCGCGGAACCAGCGGGCCTCGTACGTTTAGCGTGAAGCAGCCCACCAGCAGCATGCGCACGCCACCGTTGGGAAGGAACACGTCCACCTCGCCGTCGGTGTCGCGCTCCAGCAGTTCCTGCGTCTTGAGCTCGAAGACGTCGTACTTCTTGCCGGACGACAGGCCGAGCTGCTCGCCGAATCGGACGGTGTAATCGCCCTCGATCGATTCGCGCAAGCGCGCCTACGGCTGAGCCGTGACCAAAGGGCCGGCTGCCGTGTTTACCAGATGGGGCCAATCAGGAGGGGGAGATGTCGCAGAGGCAGTTTGATCTCATCGTTGTCGGCACGGGCGCGGCGGGTTCATCGGCGGCGATGCCGTGTGCGAAGGCCGGATGGAAGGTGGCGATCGTCGATCTGGAGCCGTTCGGCGGCACCTGCGCCCTGCGGGGCTGCGATCCGAAGAAGGCGCTGCGCGCCGGGGCCGAGGTGATCGATCTTGCCGACCGCATGCGCAACGTCGTCGACGGCAGCGTGGCGCTGAACTGGGCGCGGCTGGCCGCGTTCAAGCGCTCGTTCACCGACGGCGTGCCCCAGCACAGCGAGCAGTCGTTCCGCGACGCCGGAATTTCCACCTTCCACGGCCGTGCCCGGTTCATCGACGCCCACACATTTAAGATCGCGGGCGAGACCATCTGGGCGGACCACGTCGTCATTGCCGCCGGCTCGATGCCGCGGCCGCTCGATTTCCCCGGAGCCGAGCATCTCATCACCAGCACGCAGTTCATGGAGCTCGACGACCTCCCGGCGCGGATCGCGTTCATCGGCGGCGGCTTCATCTCGTTCGAGTTTGCCAATATGGCCGCGAGGGCGGGCAGGGAAGTACACATCATCGATCGCGGGCCTCGCGCCCTGAAGGAGTTCGAGCCGGAACTGTCGGACATGGCCACGGAAGCGGCCCGCGATGCCGGCATCCACGTGCATCTGAACGCATCCCCGACAGCCATCGAGAAGCAGGCCGGCGGCCTTGCCATCAGGCTGGCGCTCGACGGCCGCGAGGAGACGGTCATGGCAGATCTCGCGGTGCACGGGGCAGGCCGCGTGCCGCAGATCGACGACCTCGATCTCGACGCCGCCGGCATACAGTTCGACAGGAAGGGCGTGGTGGTGAACGACTACATGCAGAGCGTCTCCCGGCCCCACGTCTATGCCGCCGGAGACGCCGCGTCAACCGGACTTCCCCACACTCCGGTGGCCAGGCTGTGCGGCGAGGCCGCGGCCGCAAACCTGCTCAATGGCAACAGCAGGCAGGTGTCGCTGTGGGGCATTCCCCGCGTGGTCTTCACCTTCCCGCCGCTGACCGCCTGCGGCCTCACCGAGCAGGAAGCCGGTGAAGGCGAGATGGAGTTTGAGGTGTTCAAGGCCAACACCAGCGGCTGGTACTCGGCCCGCCGGGTGAACGAGAAGTTCTCGTTCTACAAGATCATCGTGGAACGCGGCACGGGCAGGATCCTGGGCGCACACCTGCTGTTCGACCGTGCCGACGAGGTGATCAACCTTTTCGCGCTGGCCATGCGGCTCGGAATCACGGCCGGGCGCCTGCACGAGGCCGTGTATGCCTACCCAACCCACTCGAATGACATCGGCTACATGCTCGCCGGGGTAGCGGAAGCGGTTGGCGAGCCGGAAGTGCAGCCCGCGCTGTCCGCCCCGTAGCACTGCCCCCCTCGTCGCGGCCGGCGCGGCACGGCGATTTGGCTTGACTCACCTCACACCTCCCGGCTACAATTACGAGTGTCGATCCGGAAACCATCACCGGTACTGCGCCGGCAGGAGGCCACACGATGAAGAACACCCCCCGAAAGCCCGAACGCGTCCGCGAGAAGCGCGCACCCTACGCCCGCACACCGCGCGCGAAGGCGCCGGAACCGGTTGTGCTGCGCGGCAAGCCCGTGCCCGACGACGTGCTTCAGTTCTGCGAGCGGGAGGGGATTCTTGAGTATCTGCGGCTGGCGGATGAGCTGATCGCACGGCATTTCCCGGATGCGTCGGCCCTGGATGTCGAAATGCACGAGGATCCCGAGACAGGCGACGAGGCGGTACTCCTGCGTCTGCTGGTTTCAGGAAACCTTGATGACCTGCTCCAGCGGTCACAGCGCTATACCAACGACTGGGTCGCGCAAGTCCCGTGGCCACAGCGTGAGAAGATCAGCATCACGTACGACATCACCGAAAGATGAACCCACGCGCTTTTCACATTTTGGCTGATGCACTCGCGCATGGTAGGGGACCGGCGGAGTTTCGCTCCGCCATCAGCCGGGCCTACTATGCCGTGTATCTCGTTGCCGTCGAAACCCTTGCCACAACGGGCTGGAGAATCAGCAAAGGCCCTGCCGGTCACGCAGATGTGCAGAGATGCCTGTCCAACTGCGGCGATCGGGCGATCGAGAAGATCGGATCCGATCTGAGCGACTTCCGGCGGACGAGGAACCTGGCGGACTACGAACCCGGCGACAAGGCCGTGGAAGTTCAGGCAAAGGCTCTGTTCTACGTCGAAATGGCGAGGATCATGATCCAGACCCTCGATGCGTGCCGTGAGGAGCCCCGCCGCTCCGCGATCATCGCCGGCATCACCGCCTACCTCCGCAAGCTTCAGCCCTGACCATTCCGCTCAGTATTTCCCCAGCTTCCTGAACGTCTCCACCGCCAGCTTATAGGTCCCGAAATTGATGTCAGGCGGCAGCGAATGGTCGGAATGGAAGATGTAGGGGATGCGCATCTTTGCGAGGGTGCCCACCTTGTGTTCCACCTCCGCCCGCGTGAGCCGGTCGTCGTTGCGGTTCAGCACGGTCACGTCGATGTTGCCCATGTAGCTGAGCTTCGTGCCGTAGAGCTTGGCGAACTCGAGCACGTCGTTGCCGGCCTTCGCTTCCATCGGCTGCAGGCAATCGAAGCCCGCCTCGATGATCAGCGGCACGGCCTGGCGGATGTCCCCGCAACGGTGCAGGATCACCGGCAGCTTGTGGTCGTGAAAGAAGCCCACCAGCTCCTTGTAGAAGGGGATCACCAGCTCGGCCAGCGTGCGCGGCGAGCAAAACAGCCCGTTGCGGAAGCCCAGGTCCTCGTAGATGAACATCCCGTCGGGCAGGCCCACCTCGCGGAAGATGTAGTCGTAGTGGATTTTGTAGTGCTCGGTGTAGACGCGGCAGAAGTCCTTGATCCATTCCGGCTCGAGCAAAAAGCTTTCGAGCATGCACACGTCGCCCAGGGTGCCCCGCATGGTCTCGAAGATGAACAGGTGCCCGTAGACGCGGAAGCGGCCGGTGGGCGTGGCTTCTTTCATCGCGGTGCGCATGGCGTCGATATCGATGCGCTTGGTGTTCAGCGTGAGCAGCGACTCGCGGAACGGCCGCCATGCCTCGGGCGTAGTGACCTCGAACGCGATGTGCTCGGGCGTGCCGGACTTCGCCTTCCAGTATTTGAGCGTGGCCCCGCGGCCGTCCTTGCGGACCTTCCATTCGTCGGTTTCCTCGATCACCTCTTCCTGGAAGCCGGGCCGGATGCCGGTGTCGAACCATCCGCCCACGCCCTGGATGTCGTAGCCGAAGTAGTCTTCCACCTTGGCAGTTTCGGGGAATCCCTGCTTCTGCCAGGCGGGGACGGTCTCGCCCCAGTAGTGCTCGTAGATGCCCATGCGTTCGGGGATTTCGCGGCGGAGCAGCGCGGCGATGATTTCGCGTGAGGTCATGGAAGAATCCTTTGAATATGAAGAGGCGGCGGAAACGAAGACGGGTAAACTATATCATGGCGGAGGGAAGGAAGGAAGAGGGAAAATGAAGCGGAATGGAGCGGAAAATGGAGCGCGATCACGGAAGGTCCGCAAACGACTTGCGGGCGCGGTAGCGGGCGATCCCCGCGTGGGCCGGCGTGGCCGTTGACCGGGGCAAGCTGCGACCAGCACGTCCAGCCACAGCCGATTCGTGGTGCTTGCGTCGGTCGCGGGCGGTCACTGCACTGTATACAAGGGGCGGGCTTGCGGCGTCCCAGGAATGGCGTCAACCGAATGCAGCCATGGATCTTAGTCCGACCGAACACTGAGGACGCCGCAATGGCCCGCCCAACCGATGGAGTACCGGGTTGTGCAGATCGGGCGCCGCAAAGCCGGCCAACGGCAATTCGCACGATTCGGATATTATTTTGCAGGGCTTCATGCGGACGCACTTTGCTGGCGAAACGGACTGTCAAGCAGAAGTTCAGACGGAGCACGATGAGCGACCCCACCGGTGGAATAAAGATGGAAATCGAGACCCGAATCGCGTAGACTGTTCGGAAGGGTAAAGCACGGTCGATCAATGTCTGAAGGATCAGGAGACGCACAGGATGTCGAACACGGACACCACCCCCCTCATCATGCCCGATGGCACACCATTCGAATTCTGGGACGACGCCACCCGCTACACCCGCACCTATCACGTGGCGTGCGAGCAACCGGGGGCGTCGGACGTCAACCCCGGTACGGCGGGCCGCCCGTTCGCCACGATCGGCCGCGCCGCGGCCGTCTTGCAGCCCGGCGAGAAGGTGATCGTGCACCGCGGCGCGTATCGCGAGTGCGTGCGGCCCGCCCGCGGCGGAACCGCCGCCGATGCCATGATCGCCTACGAGGCCGCACCCGGCGAGACCGTTCGCATCGCCGGCTCGATGCTGTGGAAGCCGCCGGCCAGGCCCAGCGAGGGTTGGCGGATCGGTCCGACCGAGGCGTCGGCGCCCGAGGAGTCCGCCCGCGTGCTGATGGCCGACCTGCCGCCCGAATGGTTCGCCGGCTACAATCCCTTCATCGCGAACAACATGTCGGCCGAGTTCACCACGTTCACGTCGGACTGGTCGAACGACGAGAAGCAGCGGATGCAGCTCAGCCGGGGGATGATCTTCTGCAACGGCAAGCCGCTGCGGCAGGTCTTCCGCATCACGGAGCTTGCGAAGCAGGACGGCGCGTTCTGGGTGGAAGACCCGGGCCTGCGCATCCACTTCCGGCTGCCGGGCGACGCCGCCCCGGATTCCGCGGAGCTCGAGGCGACGGCCCACGAGCAGTGTTTCGCGCCCGCCGAGCGCGGCCTGGGCTGGATTCGCGTGTCCGGCTTCATCGTCGAGCACGCGGCCGATGGCGTGCCCGTGCCGCAGCGGGCGATGCTCAGCACGTATCGCGGCCACCACTGGATCATCGAAGACTGCACGGTCCGCCACGCAAACTCCACCGGCATCGACGCCGGCAACGAATCGTGGCACGCGGGGAAGCCGGAAGGGCGGCCGGTCGGCCATCACATCATCCGCCGCAACCACGTGAGCGACTGCGGCGTGTGCGGCATCGCCGGCGTCGGATCGGTCGACGCGACGCTCGTGGAGGACAACATCGTCGAGCGGATCGGCGAGAAGAACATCGAGCGAATCTGGGAGACCGGCGGGCTGAAGTTCCACGTGTGCAAGACGGTCCTGATCCGCCGCAACGTCTTCCGCCACGTCCGCCACGCGCCCGGCGTCTGGCTCGACTACCTGAACGAAAACTGCCGCATCACCGGGAACGTCTTCGCCGACATCGAGTGCCTCAACGGCGGCGTCTATCTCGAGGTGAGCCACGCCCCCAACCTGATCGACCACAACATTTTCTGGGACATCCGCGCGGCTGGGGCCGATCCCCTGCACCCGTGGGGCGGGGCCGGGGTGAACGTGGACACCGGCGAGAAGGCGATCGTGGTGCACAACCTCTTTGGCGGCATCCGCGGCAACTACGCCGTGCTGTGCCACCTCGGCCAGGCCGCGCGGGTCGTGGGCGGGCGCACAGGCCTCTGCCGCACCCAGAAGGTGCTGAACAACGTGTTCATCGATTGCCCCAAGCGCATCCTCTTCTCGCGCCGCGAGAACAACATCTCCGACGGCAACCTGTTCGACGCCCGCAACGATGGCACGTCGTTCTGCGTCGAATTCCCCGCACCGCAGGTCTTGCAGAATCTCGCCGGCTGGCAGGAGCACTTCGGCCTCGACCTCGGCAGCGCGCAGGCGAAGATCGAGGCGCACTTCGACCCCGAAACATGCGAGCTGACGCTGGACGTGGAGGGCGAGGTCACGAAGCCGGTGGGTAGTGGCTTACCGGAGGGGGTGATTCCGAAGGAGAGAACTACGCCCGGGCCGTTCGAGCTGAAACAGGGGAAGCAGGTGGTGAAGGTGAGATGATGGCGAAGGCTGAATTATGCCGCGTCGAACCCCAGCCTGACCATGATCCGCCGCTTGATCTGTTCCTTCTTCTGCTTGGTCACGGTGTGCAGGCAAACGCGGGCGAGCTGGGTGTAACGGGGCCGGAGGCCGGAGGCATGGGCGCGGTCGGCCTTGATCTCGTGCAGAATTTGCTGATAGTTGGTGAACGTGCCGGGCACCTCGGTGATGCCGCCGCCGATCTCGGCGATGGAGTGGGCGTCGCTTCCGCCGGTCTGGCCGAGGGGGAGCCGCCGGTGCAGCCTTGCGACCTTGCGGTTGCGGGGCGAGCGGGCGTTGTGCGTTTCCAGGGCGTCGAGCGGGAGGCTTATGATCTCGTGCCGCCGCAGGGACACCACGAGATTCAGCGGGTGCGCCGCAACCGCGATTCCTCCCTGCTCGTGGATGCGGTCGATGGTTTCCGCGGGCGACAGTCCCTTGGGGATGCTCTCGGTGACCCCGAGTGCGAGGATGTGGCCGCCGCGCGACGACACCTCAAGTCCCGGAATGGCGATCAGCCCCCAGTGCGAGGCAAGCTCCGCCACCAACAGGCTGCCGTCGATCTGGTCGTGATCGGTGACGGCCAGGCCGTCCAGCCCGATCTGCACGGCGTGGTCGAGCAGTTGTTTCGGCTCGATCAGGCTCGCGCTGCCCCAACGTTTTGTTCTGGAAAAGTGGGTGTGGATGTGGAGGTCGAATTTCATGCGGTACGTCTGGCCTTGGGTGAACGATGTGAAAACCAACACCCATTATACCGGATTTGGTGGGAAATGTCTATGGCGAAAGCCCCCCTGTGCGTATGTCACGGATCGTAACATCAGAAGGATCCGATCCGGAATTCGATGTCGAGGATCCTCGTCTTCCTGAGGCTTCGCCGGAGGTCGCCGAGCAGGCCGTGCTTACGGAAGCTTGAAAGCTCATAGAGCCAAGGCGATGAATCGACCTCAACGATCAGCTTGTTTGCCTTCACGCCTACCACGCGCGTGTGCCGCACCACATCGCCGTCGACCACCTTGCGCCACACGGTGTAGACCTCCATGTGCTCAAAATCGTGGCCGAGGGCCGAATCC
>DATKYA010000311.1:0-6479 GCA_035528775.1 Planctomycetota bacterium
GCTGACGATCATCCGGCGAATCCTGGCGCCGATCGGCCGGCGTGTGGACGAGAGCAGCCCCATGGTGGATGCCCGCCTGGCCGACGGCTCCCGCGTGAACGCGATCATCCCGCCGCTGTCGCTCACCGGGCCGACCATCACGATCCGGAAGTTTGCCTACGAGCCCTACACGATCGACGACATGATCAACTTTGGCACGCTCAGTCCGCACATGGCAGAATTCCTGCGGTTGTCGGTCGAGTACCGCAAGAACATGGTCATCTCCGGCGGAACCGGCTCGGGCAAGACCACGTTGCTGAACGTGGTGTCCACGTTCATCCATGCCGACGAGCGGATCATCACCATCGAAGACTCGGCGGAATTGAAGCTGCCGCAGGAGCACGTGGTGTCGCTGGAGAGCAAGCCGCCGAACATCGAGGGCCGGGGCGAGATCCCCATTCGCAAGCTCGTGATCAACAGCCTCCGCATGCGGCCCAACCGGATCATCGTGGGCGAGTGCCGCGGCGGCGAAGCCCTCGACATGCTCCAGGCAATGAATACCGGCCACGACGGCTCGCTGACCACGCTGCACGCAAACAGCCCACGCGACGCCCTCGCCCGCCTCGAGACGATGGTGCTCATGGCCGGGATGGAACTGCCCGCGCGGGCCATCCGCGACCAGGTGGCCGCCGCCATCAACCTGATCGTCCACACTGCACGCCTCAGCGACGGCAAGCGCAAGGTCACCGCCGTCACCGAGGTCACGGGCATGGAAGGCGACATCATCACGCTGCAGGACGTTTTCATCTTCAGGCAAACCGGCATCAATACCGCCGGTGACATCATCGGCCATTTCGAGACCACGGGGGCCGTCCCGAAGTTCATACACGCGTTGAGGCAGCGGGGGATACCGGTGGATATGGCGATGTTTGCGTGACTTCTTAGCTTCTTGACTTCTTAGCTTCTTGACTTCTTGGCTTCTATGTGGTTCACCGAACTTCTCGTCCAAGCCGCCGCCTTCGGAGCCGCAGCCGCATTCGTGGTTGCCGGCGTCGCCATGTTCAGCAAGGGATGGGAGGGCTACGAGGGGCGGTACATCAAGGGAGCCGAACGTCGGCTGGATGACCTCTACTTGACGATCCCCACGCAGCACCTGATCTACCTGTCGGTGCTGGCATTCCTGCTGCTGGCGATGCTGATGGGCACGCTCACGGGCAGCATACTGCTGGGGTTCGTGTTTGGCCTGCTGGGCCTGCTCACGCCGGAGGCGCTGGTGCGATTCCTGCGGCGGCGCCGGCGCGATAAATTCGGCAACCAGCTCGTCGACGCCCTCATGACGATGTCCAACGCGCTCCGCACCGGCTTCAGCCTGCCGCAGGCGTTCCAGCTCGTGCAGCGCGAGATGGACGATCCGATCAGCCAGGAGTTCCGGCTGATGAACACCGAGACGCGCATCGGCGTCCCGATGGAAGAAGCAATGCAGCACATGCTCGAACGCATCCCCAGCCAGGACCTCGACCTCGTGGTCACCGCGATCAACATCTCCCGCGAGGTCGGCGGCAACCTGACTGAGGTGTTCGACAACATCTCTGCGACCATCCGCGAGCGGCACCGCCTCGAAGGCAAGATCAAGTCGCTCACCGCAATGGGCAAGATGCAGGCGGGGATCATCTGCTCCCTGCCGATCCTGATGGTCCTGGTGCTCAATTTCACGAACCCCGAGCTGATGCAGCCAATGTTCAACACGCCGCTCGGCGGGTTGCTGTTCGCCGCGATAGTCGTCCTCGAGATCGCGGGTATCCTGGTGATCCGGAAGATTGTGAACATTGATGTCTGAATTCGACCCAATTCTTGTATGCTTGACGGCGGGCGGCTCGCTCGGGCTGTTCTTCTGGTCGCTGTACAACGCCTACGATGAGGTGATGCGGCGTTCGGAGTTGAACCCCGAGCGCAAGGTGTGGATCAAGTCGATCTTCTTCCGCATCAGCATTCCATTTGCGCAGCCGTTCGCGGCGATTTTCACGCTGTATTCGGAGCGGCTGCTGCGGCGGGAAGTGGAGACGGGGCGGAAGTCGTCGCTGCTGGCGTTGCGCAAGAGGCTGCGGCGCTCGCTGATCGCGGCCGGCAGCCCCGAAGGCATCACGCCCGACGAGTTCATCGGGATCATGATCGTTTCCGTGGTTCTGGCGGCGGCGATGGGCGGAGCACTGTTCGCGCTGCTCGCGTGGCGCGGGTTTGGCACGTTCGGCACGTTCGCGTGGTGCTCGATGGTGCTGCTCGGGCTGGCACTGCCGCTGTTCTGGCTGCGCGACAACCTGCGCGTCCGCAAGTTTGCGATCACCAGGGCCCTGCCCTACGCGCTCGACCTGCTCACCCTGTGCGTGGAGGCCGGCATGGATTTCACCACGGCGCTTGCGCGGATCATCCAGAAGCTCGGCAACCAGCCGCTGTCGTACGAGTTTGCCGAGATGCTGCGGCAGATTCGCATGGGCCGCACGCGGGCCGACGCCCTTCGTGAGCTGTCGGAACGCGTCGACGTCCCTGAGATGACGTCGGTGATCAGCAGCCTGATCCAGGCCGACGAGCTGGGCGCCAGCCTGGGGCCGGTGCTGCGGATTCAGAGCGAACAGCTTCGCGTGCGGCGCTCGCAGCGAGCCGAGAAGCTGGCGTCCGAAGCACCCGTCAAGATGCTGTTCCCGCTCGTCGCGTTCATCTTCCCCACGATCTTCATCATGATCGCGGGGACGGTATTCCTGAAGCTGTACTACAAGGTCGGCCTGTGAAGCGTCTGTGGAACGCAACGAAGAACGCAGTGGCGGTGGAAGAGCTGGAGGTGGCCGATGGTCCGCTGTCACGCATGAAGGGTCTGCTGGGCCGATCCGGCCTGCCCGACGGCCGCGGCCTGTTGATCACGAAGTGCAACAGCATCCACATGTTCTTCATGAGGTTCGCCATCGATGCTGTTTTTCTCGACCGCGACATGCACGTGGTGAAGATTGCGGCGAACCTGGCGCCGTGGCGGGTCGCCTCCTGTTCCGCCGCCCGGCACACGCTTGAGATCCCGTCCGGTGCCGCCTCCAAGGCCGGCATTCAGCCGGGGGATGAGCTGCAATGCGTCTGAAACGTGCGAACTTGGCTTTTCCGAGAACCGGGCCAAAAGCCCATAGCCCAAAGCCTTCTTATGGTATCCGGTATTCTTCAAATCCTGACGGGCGAGCACGCTGGCCGCACCTTCCTGCTGGAAGGCAAGATGGTTGTCGGCCGCGACGCCGGCTCGGCGATTCGCATCAATGACCGCTCCATCTCCCGCAAGCACGCGGCACTCGAGCAGCGCGACGATGGCTTCTACGTCGTCGACCTCGGCAGCCAGAACGGCACGCTGCTGAACGACATGCCGGTGACGGAGAGCATCCTGCCGGGCGCGTGCAAGCTGCAGTTCGGCACGATCCAGGCCGAATTCAGCCTGGTGCAGGCGAACGGCAAGACCGCCGCCCCGCCCCCGGCACAGCAGGCTGCACTCGTGCCCGTGGCACAGCCTGGCTCCCCCGATTCCGACTGGCAGAGCATCCATCCCGGCCAGCCGGCCAATCTCGACGACATCTTCACCGCGCCCAAGAGCCTCGAAGAGATCGACCGCCGCGAGAAGGACAAGGAAACGAAGGCCCGCGAGCGCGTGGCCGACCTCCTCTACGTCGGCCTGATGATCCTTATCGTTGCCGCCGGCGTGCTCATCTACCTCTCGATCGGCAAGAGCGCAAACGTCCGCAGGCCCGTCGTCATCCTCGCCCAGGGCGACGAACGCCTCATCGCCTTCCCCGGCATCAAGCGCGGCAGTACCGTGATCAACATCGACAAGCCCATCGCGTCGGTCACGCAGGACGACGAATACGCCTGGCTGCTCAGCGTGAAGGCATCCGACATCGGCGAGACGAAGGCATACATCAACACGCACGCCGGCCTCGTTGGCATCCTCACCGTCATCGTCAAGGGAAAGGTGGAGGAAGAAGACACGACGTCGGGGTCGCTGCATTCGCCGGAGGAGCGGCTCCAGCTCGCGCAATCGCTGATCTTGCAGGGAGACCAGCTCGTGAAGGACTCGCCTTGGCGGGCGCTGCAATACTACCGGCGGGCGGAGACGATCTGCAGGCCGATCCCCGGAGCACCGGAAGCTCGCCGCACCGCCGCCACCAAGGCACGCAAGGTCGAGGAGTTCCTCCGCGACCGCGTGAACCAACTGATGCAGGACGCACGCTCGGCGCGCTACGCCCACCGGACCGTCGACGCCGTGCGCAGCCTCAACGAGATTTGCCAGCTCATCCCCGATCCGACCGACAAACGCTACCAGCGCGTCAGGATCATACTGCTCATGGAGTATCCCGAGCTGATGAAGCCGCCTACGAAGAGGGGAAGATGACGGGATGACTGGATGACGGGAGGACAGAAGGATAGGAAGGCAGGAGGACGACTGGAATGAAGGATTGGGAGACAGGAAGAGCGGGAGACCGGACGAACTGGAGAATTGATGAAAGAATGGCCTTGTCCGCTCGGTCCACTTCGTCCACTATGTCCACTGGCTTGAACTCTTGAGACTTTGGAGCAGGCTTACGGCACATGAAGTTCATTTTGAATGACGGCACGCAACAGCATCCGTTCGAGATTCCGCCCGGGACGACGATTATCGGGCGCGACAGCACCTGCACCTTGCGGCTGAAATCGACGAAGGTTTCGCGCCGCCACGTCGAGTGCGTGTGCGAGGGCGGTAGTGTGCGCCTGCGCGACCTCGGCAGCTCGAATGGCACCATCGTCAACGGCGTGAAGATCACCGAGCCCGTGGTCCTCCAGAACGGCGACGTTGTCCGGCTCGGCGGTTTCCAGCTTGTCTTCCAGTCGGAGGATGGCGCCGTCCCGCCGCCGCAGCCGATCGACGCGGAGATCGTCGGCCAGCCAATGGAGGGCGGCAACGGCTTCGGCCCGGCAATCCCGCAGGGTGCCGCCGCCGCACAGCCCGGGTATCCCGAAGACAGCTCCACCCCGCCCGACGGCACGTATCTGCCCGAAGTCTACAAGGCCGATGCCGGCCAGCCGATGCTCACCCAGCGTGACGGCCGCTGGTTCCTTCGCGACCCCCGCACCAACCGCGAGATCGAGATCGTGCCCAAGGGCGCGGCACAGCCCGAGGAGAAGCGCCGCAGGTTCGCCACCTTCGCCATCATCGGCGGTGCGTCGGTCCTCTGCATCGTGCTCGTGGTCATGGCGATCCTGGGCGACCGCGACGACCGCCTCGTGCCCACGCACAAGTACTCCGACGTGCAATACAACGAGATGATCGACAAGGCGATCAAGGAACACGAAGCGGGAAAGGTTCAGGCCAGCCTGGCGTTGCTGGCAGAGGCGCACGCAGACCGCCCCGAATTCAAGATTGCCGCCACGCTTCGCGACGTGATTCAGCTTCTCGACAAGGCCGGCCCCGACGGAATCGGTCTCGACTTCAACAAGATTGACAGTTTGCTGAAGGACTTGGCCGATCGCGCGAAGACAGGCGCCCTGAAGGCCCAGGTCGAGTCATGGCAGGCCAAGATGCTCTTCATCCAGGGTGAGATCGCCCTGCTCACCAAGGCCAAGGATCTCGAAGCCAAAGCCGAGTTTGTGAAGGCGTTCGAGACTGCAGCACAACTCCGGGCCGACAGCCCCGTCCGGAAGGCCAACGAGGCCTACATCCGGCTGCTGCAGGACAAGTCCCGCCAGCAATTCGTGGCTCAGGCCGTGCGAGCCAAGGCCGAACGCAAGTGGGACGACGCCATCAGCTTTTACGAGCAGGCCATCAAGTACGCCCCGTCCGTCAACCATATGCAGGAGATCATCGCCGAGCAGAAAGTCTGCGCCCAGGAGAAGGTGAACACCGAATACCTGCTGGATGCGCAGGCAAAGTTCGAGGCCGGAGACTATGCCGACGCCCTCGCCGCCATCCAGCGCGTCGAGGACAAGAGCCTCAGCTACGACGAAGCCCAACTGCTCAAGGCTCGCGCGCTGGAAGCGCAGGACCTGGACAACGCGAAATCGCTGTATTCGACGGGCCGCGCGCAGGATGCAATCGACTTCATCACGGGACGCAGGCTGGAGAGCATGTACGGGCTGCGCGACCGGGCATCCAAGGTGTTGCAGGCATACGAAGAGGCGAAGAAGCTCGACGAGCAGGCCGGCCGCCGCAGCGAGGCAGCCGCCGCATACCAGCGCGTCGTCGATCTCGAATCCGACGAGAACAACTACTACCACAAGCTCGCCAAGAAACGAATGGACAAGTTGAACGATAACAAGGAGGCCGTGGCGCAGGACCACATGACCCGGGCGTTCGAAGCGTTCAACAAGGGCGACATCGCTGCCAGCCGCCGCTTCGTCGATCTCGCCCAGGAGATCAAGCCCGACCTCGGCGTGGACCTGCTGCGGAGACTCGATACCGAAGCCCGAAGCTCATACTACAAGGGCCTCGGCCTGAAAGGCAA
>DATKYA010000312.1:0-2720 GCA_035528775.1 Planctomycetota bacterium
AACGTCCCCGCCGTGCGCCTGCTCGAGCAGGTCGGCCACGCAAGGCTCTACCAGTTCCTCGGCGAGCTTGGTATCACCACGTTGACGATGGACGCCGACCACTACGGGCTTGGCCTCACGCTCGGTTCCGCCGACGTACGGCTGCTCGAGCTGGCAAACGCCTACGCCACGCTGGCGCGGCTGGGCGAGCACCGCCCGCTGCGGTTCCTGGAAAACGATCGGCCCGCTCCGGCCCGCCGCGTGCTGTCGCCGGAGGCGGCCTACCTTGTGCTCGACGTGCTTTCCGATCACCAGATACCGGCGACCGGAGCACTCGCGGGAAACGACAACATTCGCATTGCGTGGAAGACCGGGACATCGTGGGGCCACCGCGACGCGTGGACGATTGCCTGCACACCGGAGTTCACCGTGGGAGTCTGGCTGGGGAATTTTTCGGGCAAGCCCGACCGCGGGCTGATCGGCGTGAAGGCGGCGGCCCCCGTTGCGGCGAAGCTGGTCGCCCGGCTCCACGGGGACGGCAGCCCCGCGTGGTTTGCGCGGCCGGATGGCGTTGAAGTGCGGGAAGTCTGCTCCCTCAGCGGCATGCCCCCCAACGAGCACTGCCCGGCCGTCTCGCGGGAGCTGTTCATTCGCGGCAGGTCGCCTGTTGAGCGCTGCACCGTCCATCAGCACATGGATGCCGGCGATATCGTCGAGGTGTGGCCGCCGGAGATCGATGCCTGGCTGCGCGAGAACGCCGCAGGACGCCACCTGCCGCCCGAAGGCGGCTCCTCGCCTTCGCACATGCAAGCGGGCGGAGCCATAGCCCCGCCCGCACACGTTACTGCACGGCTGCAACGACCGCCGCGGATTCTGTCGCCCGCGGCCGGCCAGACGCTTGTCGTCCTCGATGCAGGACGATCATCGGCGTCCCAGGATCTGACGCTCAAGGCGGCGTCAGCCGCCCGGCGGCTCCACTGGTTTGTCGATGGTGCATTCCACGCCACCGCGCCGCCCGCTCAACAGGTCTTCTGGCCGATCGAGCGCGGCACGCACACAATCGTCTGCTGCGACGACTCCGGCAGCAGCTCGATCGTCACTATTCACGTGCAATGAAGCCACCCGTATCGGGCACGGCCAATCGAGCGCGATTCGGCCTCTGTCTACTTCTTGACCTCGCTGAGAATGCCCTGGATCTTCTCGGCGGTGGTCGTCGTGTAGTCGAGTCCTGCGGCCTTCTCGGGCGCCAGTTGCTTCAATTCCCGCCAGAGCCTCACACGGAGGGTCGGCATCCGCGGCCTGCCTCTGCGTTTCGCTCGTGCGGCCTTTGGCGGGGCGGCCTTTGGCGGGGCGGCCCTCTTCGGCGCAGCCGGTGCCGGTGCCGATTCCTTCAGAAGCATCTTGAGATAGTTGATCTTCTTCTCCGCGGAAATCGGCCAATTCAGAACATCTGCAATCATCTGCAACTGCTTGTCCACCTTGCAACTCCTTTCTTTTGCCTCACAGGCGGTAGTGCACCTACGTATTGTAGTCACAATCGGGCGAAATATCAAGAGTTATTGGGGAAATTCACCGCCTATCGGACATGGCAGGCCATTATCGGCAGCAGGCGTAGTCCGACCTGATGGAAATGATGATGGAAATGATGAACGATGCCTCACTATTGCTCATTCCGATAGTTTGCCCCCATAGCCGATGCTCTCGATGAGTTCCATGAAGCGGTGGCCGTATTCGACATAGTTGGCAAACTTGATCTCTTCGGGCGAGGTAAGGCTCTTGTCGTGTGCTACGGCAGCCATGTGCGGTTCCATCGAAAAGCCCCCGTCATAGCCGCTATCGAGCAGGTCCTTCACTATGGCCTGCACGCACCCTTGGCCTTCGCCCGGCCACGTGAACGCGCCCAGCTTGTTCTGCTTGTAGTCCCACACGCCATCCTTGATGTGCACGTAGACGATGTGCTCCTTGACGTGCTGATAGAATTCCCAAGCCGACTGCATCGGGCGAGGTTTGGGCTTCGTGTAGTCTTCGGTGAATACGGGATTGCCGGTATCGAACACGAGCTTGAGGCCGGGCACATTCTCGAGCATCCTGATGGTATAGGGCCAGCCCATGCCGCCGTAGTTCATGCAGTTCTCGTGAACGGCAGTGATACCGGCGTCGGAGAACATCTTCACCAGTTCGCGGAGGCGGCGGAAGCGCTCCTGCTCCATCTGGTCGTCCGGCTCGCGATCCTTCAGCACGGCGAAGCTCATGATGCGAATGAGCTTGGTGCCCAGGCGCTGCATGCGGGGGATCGCCCGCCGCGCCTCGGCCAGCGACGATTCCGCCGGCTGATCGATCGGCTTGCCCCAGTTGGCGATGGCCGAGCCGAAGCAGTTCACCGATACTCCCGCATCGGAGAGCTTGCGGCAGACCGTATCGAACTCGGCATCCGGGATGTCGTGGATGTTGCCGCTGCCGGCCCCGCGCGACTCGATGTTCTTCCAACCCAGCTCCTTCGTGGCGCGAATCTGGCCATCGATCGAGGATGCGGCTTCGTCTGCGAATCCTGTGAGATACATGCCTGGCTCCATTTCGGTGACTGGTGCATCCAGTTGATCAGTTATACACAGCGACTGAATGGATTGCGCATGTCCTTGATGTGCTGCCGCCCCACGGCGGCAGCGGGCGGGCAACGGTGGCCCGCCCCTACACAAGATCCCGGCAAATCGTTCTGCCAGCGAATGGGCATCTTCGAGTTT
>DATKYA010000313.1:0-3850 GCA_035528775.1 Planctomycetota bacterium
TGTGTCGCCCGCGATCGGCGAGGTGCGGCCGGCAGGCTGTGCCGGGCCGATGAGCAACTCGATGCCGCATCCGTCTGCGGCCGATGGCGCCGGCTCGCGATCGAGCACGGTGGCGTAGAGGTGCAGCGAGCCGCAATCCCGCCGCAGCCGCACGTCCGCCACGAGCGTTTTGCCGTCATAGATCGCCATGTCGCGAATCTCCGGCAGCAGCAGCCACTCCCAGTCATCGCCGTTCACGCCGTAGAACCGGCCGTTGTCTACGCTTGGCCACGTGCGGTAGAGGATTTCGTATCTGCCAGGGGTTTGGGGCGAACGCGGGATTGCCGACTCGAGCCGCACCTTGCCTTCGATCCGGCGTATGTCTTTCGGCCCGATGCCGCTCACTTCGAGCACGTGCACCTCGCAGCCGGTGCCGTTGATCAGCATTGCCTTGCCGGTTACGGGATCCTTGATGAAGCAGCCGCTCTGCACGCACTCCTGCACGAGGCACTCGGGCTGCAGGCCTTGCCGCGGATGCGGCATCACGTCGCCGAGCGCCAGGCCGTCGCTCGTGTAGGCGAGTTCCTGGAAGTCGACGTCCGACACCGCAACCACACCATCCACCTCGCCGAGGGGCGCCCAGAGGTAGGTGAAGTCGCCGTCGCGAAGCTTGCGGCCATCGTGGCGGCCCGCGATCCACTGGATCCTGCCGTCCTTCGCGCGGGCGAGGCGGGAGTACGTGCAGCGGTCCCAGAACGCGCGGCCCTGCGGGCTGCCGATGTTGAAGCCGAAGTAGCGGCCCCCATCGGCCGCGGGAGCCGATGGCTGAATGTCGTAGCCGGCGTCGCGGTAGTAGTAGTCGGGGGTCTTGTTTCCCGGCGCGATGCAGGGCTGGAAATCCGCCGGGCGGTAGAACGGCACGCCCCGCGCGTCTACCTTGTGCGGCTTGATCGATCCGTTGCGGCCGTAGAGCACGAGGTCGCGGTCGATCCAGCACCAGTTCCTGAATGCGGTGTCGGTGAGTTCGAGTTCGGGGCCTTGAAGCTTGCCGTCGGCGTTCGCGTCGGACCAGGTGTACGACTTGTCCTTCGGCACGACCGTGCCGTCGCCGCTGTTCTTCGGCCCGATGGCGTGAACGGGCACGAGGCGGCCATTGTCGGCGATCCAGAGCGACGCGATCTGGCCGGGCTGCCAGTAGTAGCGGATGCCGTTGGCCGCCTTGAATGCGATTGGGGCGTAGAAGACGTTGGCGGTCGATATCGCTGCCATGTCTTCAGGGGCAGGTTCGGCGTAGCCGCCGGTTTGAGTCATGTTGAACACCGCCTCGAGTTTCCACGTCTGCGAGCCGCCGGGGCGGTTGTCGCTGAAATCGATCTTTGCCTGGCACACCGTGCTGCCGTAGCCTGGGTGGTAGAACACGCGGCTGGCGTCGTCGAGGTCCACGCCGGCCCCTCCTTGGCTGGGCAGCGACATGAACACGTCCTTCACGAAACGGCCGTCGGCAGTCATCACTCCGGTCCGCCGCAGGTTGCTGTCTTCCATGAACCAGAGGTTGCCGTCGGGGCTGATGGCGAGGCTTTTTACCTGGTAGAGAGCGGCGGGGTCGTACGGATTGCAGGTGGCGGGGCGGCCGCCGGGTTTGCCGAGGCTGCCGAGAGGCTTGCCGTCGGCCGAGTATTTCTTGATCTGTTGGAACGAGCCCAGATCGGAAACGTAGATCGTGCCGGCCTTATCCACCGCCACGGCCCGCGGCGCCTCGAGACCGGTGATGAGCGGCGCCGCCGTGTTGTCTGCGAGATTGAGCTTCAGCACGCTGGTGCCCGAGCAAACGAGCAGTGCGTGGTCGTTGAGCTTGCAGATGCCGGAAAGGTTGTCCACGGGTATGCTCGTGCCAAGCTCTCCAGTGGCCAAGTCGAGCACGCCGATCGTGTCGGGAGGAAGTGTCTGCGCGAAGAACGCTTTGCCGCCGGCGATTGCCAAGCTGAGTGCGGCGTACTCCTTGTCGCCGACCTTGGCATCGCTGATCTTCACGCGAGGGCCCTTCGGGCCGATCGGAGCACCGCGGCCGGTCTCCTGGTCGATGCGCACGAGGTCCACTTTCTCGCCGATTCGGTTCACGATGTAAACGTATTTATCGTCGGTGGCGGCGGCGAAGCCCACGCCGAATCCGCCAATCGAGTGCTTCCAGAGGCAGGCACCGTCGGGGCTGAGCTTGGTGAAGCCGGGGTTGCCCTCTTCGCAGTTGCCGAGGTGATACACGCCGTGAGCGTCGGCTGCCACCGCGGCGGGAATACCGTGCACAGCCCCCAGATCGCCCTTGCCGTCGGGCGTACGGTACGGAGGCTGTGCCGAGTTCCCGGCGCCGCCCAGCCGTCTGCTCCTGATGCCATCGAAATAGCCGAGCTTCCAGCGATACTCGCCAGGCGGCAACGGATCGCCATACTCGTCGCGGCCGTCCCACATCACGGTGTGCCGGCCGGCAACCATGCTTTCAGCCACGAGCAGCTCGCGGAAGATCCATCCCCGTCTGTCCGTGACGATCAGGCTTGCCTTGGCATCGCGGGGAAGCTTGAACGTGATCGGCGTGCCTACCTGCACGGCGGCCGCGGCGGCGACAGACTCAGCGCCTGGAGCCGTCAGGCACAGCTTGGCTTTGCCCCAGGCTCCGGGGTAGAGGCGGGCTTCGGTCGGCAGGTCTACGGTGCAGAGAGGCCCGGCTCCGGTGCTGTGCCACCACGCGGTGCTCACGTTGATCTTGCCGGCGGCATCCGACCAGATTACCTGCGCGTCGAAGGCGAACTCCAGCGACACGGCGGGTGTGAAGCCGAGCACGCGCCAAGGGATTGCGATCTCCGCCACGTAGCCTCCCGGGGCGGGCTTGAGCGCCACGTGCACCTCCGGCAACGGCACCACGCAGTCCAACCTGCATTCGGCAGCAGGGGACGAGAACGTGTAAAGCTGCTTCTCGGGCCATTCCGGTCGATAAGCCATCGCTACCGGCTTGCCGGCGAGTTGAGCGATAAGCACACGCTGGTTCTGGCTGCGTTTGCCGGCAGGGCCAAAACACAGCCCTACAGCATCCCCGCCCTTGAGGATCATCGCCGGTTCAGGCGCCGCATTCAGCAGGGGGGAGTCGTCCTTCACCTCGAACAGCGCGTAGAAGCTGGTCTCGTCATAGGCGGTCCTGATGGTGGCCACGCGGCCGTCATTGTCCGCGATCTGCAGCCTACCGGAGTCTGGCCAGTCTGCCGGATCGCCGTCGATGTGCTTGGGGTCGGCTACCTTCACGACGGCAGCGGTGTCGGCCGCCTGCGCCTGAAGGCACAGCAGGAAAAGGAGCAGTGTCAAAAGTGCAAAGGGTATGGCGCGAACGGACATGGTCATTCTCCTTGTTCTTTGTTTTCATCAGAGCGTGTGTCAGAAGCCCCATCGGCCCCGCCACGCCCTTCGCGGTGCCGACAGTCCCAGCGCCTCTGCGGGTACTGCATCATACTGACAAGCAACTCCCGTACCAATCACACACCGATGACGCCGTTTTTCCCTCTGAAATGCCGTAAGTTGTTTCTGTGCAATACATTATGGCAGTGCTATTCTCTCTCTCCCACTGCCTTGTCGCGGAGGTCGCTGTACCATAATCATATATCGACCGTCGCGATGCGAATCTTGAGGCTTCTAACACACACTCTGAGACACCGCGCGGATCGGATTTGCCGCCACGAATGACGGCCTCCGCCCACCTCCGGGCACTGGTCAGCGAAGCTCTCAGGGCTTTCGAATCGACGGTGTTATCCATTGTCAACGTCCTTCCGCGGTATAGGCGAAAACGATCGGCGTGTCGAACAGGCTCAGGCACGATGTGTTGTAGCACAGC
>DATKYA010000314.1:0-2446 GCA_035528775.1 Planctomycetota bacterium
TCGATCAAGATCATCAGGCAATGCATCAGGCAGATGCGCCCGGGTGCTATCGATCTGGATTTGCAGAACATCGGCCCGGGCGAAGGCATCGGGCACGCCGAAGCCCCGCGCGGCGAAGTCTTCCATTATGTGCGAAGCGACGGCTCCAGCCGGCCCGTCCGCCACAAGATCAGGGCCCCCAGCCTGATGAACATCCCGTCGTTCAAGGCCACGTGCATCGGCCAACAGGTGGCTGATGCTGCCCTGATCACTGCCGCGGTCGATCCCTGCTATTGCTGCACCGAACGGACGATGGTGGCGGAGCGTGATGGCGACAAGGTGATTCTCAGCGGCGGCGACCTCGTTTCGATGAGCCGCGACAAGACGGCGCGTATCCGGGATGGTCTCGGCTCCGTGCCGCCGGTCGAAAAACTTGTGAAGGAACTCATGCGACGATGAGTGAACTGCTTTGGCCAATCCTGGTTCCTGCCGCGGGCGGGCTGATAGTGCTGCTGGTGCCGCGCTGGCAGAGGCTTCGCGAAGCCCTGGCACTGGTCGCCGCGATCCTTGCCTGCGTGATGGCTGCCGTGCTCTTCTCTGCGCCGGGCACGTCCCGCTCCGTCTTCACCTGGCTGCAGGTCGAAACCATCACTCTCCACTTCGCCCTCAGGGCCGACGCCCTCAGCCGGTTCATCCTGCTCGCGGCAAACGTCTTCGGCGCGCTGATTGTGGTTTACTCGATCTCCTTCATGAAAGGCAAGGGGCGTTTGCGCGAGTACTACGCGTACCTGTTGTGGACGCTCGCGGCAGGCAACGTCGTGCTTCTCGCCGATGATCTCCTGCTGCTGGTGATCGGCTGGGAGGTCGCGAGCCTGCTGCTGTTCCTGCTGGTCACCATTGGCGGCGGAAGCGCGCGGGAAGGCGCCGGCAAAACCTTCGTGATGCTCGGTGCGTCCGACTGCGCGCTCCTCCTCGGAATCGTCTTCCTCTGGCAGATCCAGGGCGGGCTGACGCTGAGCGCCTTCCAGCGAGTTTCCACGAGCAGCGGGTTTGCCGCGCTCACCTACGTGCTGTTGCTGGTTGCCGCGCTCACCAAGGCCGGGGCGATGCCCTTCCACTCGTGGATACCCAAGGCGGCCGAAGCCGCCCCCGTTTCCGTCATGGCGTACCTGCCGGCGGCGCTCGATAAGCTGTTGGGCATCTACCTGCTCGCTCGGATCTCGCTGTTCATGTTCGATCTCTCGTTCGGGCTGCAAATCACGCTCCTGATCATCGGGGGCTTCACGGTAGTGCTTGCAGCAATGGCGGCAATCGTGCAGAACGACGTGAATAAGCTTCTCGCGTACAGCACGGTGAGCCAGGTGGGCTACATGGTGCTCGGCATCGGCACGGGAGTGCCCGTGGGGATTCTCGGCGGTCTATTCCACATGCTCAACCACGCGCTGTACAAGTGCTGCCTGTTCCTGTGCGCAGGCGCCGTGGAGCGCCGCACCGGCACAACGGACATGGGGAAACTCGGCGGCCTCGCGCGGGCGATGCCGCTCACCTTCGGCGGTTTCCTCATTGCCGCCATGGCTATCTCCGGCGTGCCGCCGCTTAACGGCTTCGTGTCGAAGTGGCTGGTCTACCAGGGACTGCTGAAAATGGGCACCTCGCTGTCTGCAATGTTCCTGGTCCTGGCGCTGTTCGGCAGTGCCCTTACCCTGGCATCGTTCGTGAAGGCGTCGTACTCCGTCTTCCTTGGTCAGCGTCCACCCGAGCTTGCCGGCGTGAAGCCGGCGGGCTTCCTGATGGCAATGCCGATTGTGTTCCTCGCCGCCGTGTGTCTCCTCTTTGGCGTGGTGTACCAGGTGCCGGTCAGATACCTGGTTGGGCCGGCGGTGACGGAGAGCGGCGTCGGGACGATCGACCTCGCCGGCTCCTGGAATTCCGCGCTCGCCGCGGGGCTTATTCTGCTCAGTATCGCGCTGGGGCTTGTCATCTACTGGTTGGCCAGGCCGATCAGGATTCGACGCACGACCATGTTCGTGGGAGGCGAGATCTTCCCATCCGAAGACGTCCGGGTGCCCGGGACCGGATTCTACGAGAGCATCCGCAACACCGGCGTGCTCAAGACGCTCTATAGCGATGCCGAGGAGGGGGCGTTCGACATCTACGTCCTTGTTGGCCGGTACGGCTCCAACGTGGTGGAGGTGCTGCGCTCGATCCACAACGGCGTGCTCTCCACGTACCTGGCCTTCGGCACGTTGGGCCTGCTCGTGCTGCTGTTCGTGTTGCTGGGAATCTGATGGCCGGGCCGCCGAAGCGGACGCCGCGTCCGCACGTGCCCTGCCCGCCGCATGGCTTCAGCAGGCGTGGCCGGGAGATTGGGTGCTATGATAACATTGCTGGTCATCCTCCTCGCCTTCATGATCATCGGCTCCATCATCGCGATCGAAACGCGCGATCTGCTGTCGAGCGTGATTTC
>DATKYA010000315.1:0-5685 GCA_035528775.1 Planctomycetota bacterium
ATGGACGGCAACTGGTCCTGAACGGCGGCACGATGCTGCACGGACGCAGGGTTCGGCGGATGCGGGTCCGTCCGGATTATGCCACACGTGCGTGCGGGATCGTAAGGATGCGGGTGTGCCAGCCGTTCAGGACCTTGATGCCGGTGAGGTGCTGACGCGAAGGCGTCGCCGGACCGGCAGACCTGCGTGGCCCGGAGCCATCGCCTCGCAATCGGGGCGCCATTTTTGCCATGCCGTCGCAAGCCCTTGCGGCGCAAGCATTTACGATCACGCCTTTTGCCGCATTTCTGCGGAAAATCCTTGAAGAATCGGGCCATTTCAGGTATAATAAAAGAGTTGTAGAATTGTTATTCACACCTGAGACCAAAACGCCTTCCCCTGAACACGCGGGAGGATTACCTTTCTATGCTTGAGCATGGCGGAACCGTCCGGGATGTCCTCATCGAAGAGGACATGAAGGACTCGTACATCAACTTCGCGATGAGCGTGATCATCAACCGGGCGCTGCCGGACGTGCGGGACGGCATGAAGCCTTCGCAGCGGCGGATCCTGGTTGCGATGAATGATCTGAACCTGGGCCCCACCGCGAAGTATCGAAAAAGTGCGAAGATCGCGGGCGACACTGCGGGCAATTATCATCCCCATCCGGAGAGCATCTACGGCACGATGGTGCGAATGGCGCAGCCGTTTGCCATGCGGTACGTGCTGATCGACGGCCAGGGAAACTTCGGCTCGGTCGACGGGGACCCGCCGGCGGCGGTCCGTTACACGGAAGCCCGCCTCTCGCATGCCGGCGCGGAGATGATGGCCGACATCGATATGGACACGGTGCCGTTCGTGAAGAACTATGACCAGAGCCGGGACGAGCCGGCGGTTCTGCCGTCGCGGTTCCCCAACTTGCTGGTGAACGGCTCGACGGGCATCGCGGTGGGGATGGCGACGAACATCCCGCCGCACAACGTGTGCGAAGTGGTCGACGCCCTGCTGGCGCTCATCGACGATCCCCACATCAGGGTGGGCGAGCTGATGCGGTACATCGAGGGGCCGGACTTCCCGACGGGCGGGATCATCGTGGGCCGAAGCGGCATCCGCAAGGGCTACCTCACCGGCCAGGGCAGCGTGACCGTCCGCGCCAAGACCCACATCGAGGAAGGCAAGGGCGACCACGGCGGCCGCAACGACCGCGTGAACATCGTGGTGACCGAGATCCCCTACGGGATCAACCGCACCACGATCAAGGAGCGGATCGCCGACGCGGTGAACAGCGGGAGGGTATCGGGGATTTCGGACTTCCGCGACGAGAGCGACCGGACGGGGCAGAAGCTGGTGATCGAGCTGAAGCGCGGGGAGAACCCGCAGGTGGTGCTCAACCAGCTCTACAAGCACACGCCGCTGCAGGATTCGTTCGGGATCAACATGATCGCGCTGGTCCACGGCCGGCCGAAAACGCTGACGCTGAAAGACCTGCTGGTGTGCTACCGAGACCACCGGATCGAGGTGATCCGCCGGCGGACGGCCTACCTGCTGCACAAGACGGAGGAGCGGGCGCACATCCTGGAAGGGCTGATGACCGCGCTGCAGCACATCGACGAGATCATCGGGCTGATCAAGAATGCGCCGTCGATCGAGGCGGCCCGGGAGCAGCTCATCGGCCGCTTCCAGCTCACGCTGCGGCAGACAAACGCGATCCTCCAGATGCAGCTCCAGCGGCTGACCAGCCTGGAGCAGCAGAAGATATTCGACGAGCACCGCAAGCTGATCGAGCAGATCAGCGACTACCGGGCGATCCTCGGCAGCCCGGCCCGCGTGCTGCAGATCATCCGCGATGAGCTGCTGGACATCCGCAAGAAGTTTGGCGACAAACGCCGGACCATGATCTCCACCGACGTGCTGGAGGACTTCGATCCGACCGACCTGATCGCGAATGATCCGATGCTGGTGACGCTGAGCCACCAGGGTTACATCAAGCGGCTGGAGCTGGGCACCTACAAGCCGCAGGGCCGCGGCGGCAAGGGCATCACGGGGGCGGAAACCAAGGACGGCGATTTCATCCAGCACATGTTCGTGGGGTCCAACCACCAGTACATCCTGTTCTTCACAGATGCCGGGCGGGTGTACTGGCAGCGGGTGTTCGACGTGCCGGAGCAGAGCCGGCAGGCGCGCGGCCGCGCGATCGTGAACCTGCTCGATCTCCGCGAGGACGAGAAGGTCAGCTCGGTGATCCCGGTGGATACATTCGACGACCGGGACATCGTGTTTGCCACGGCGAAGGGCGTGGTGAAGCGCTGCAGCCTGCAGGATTTCAGCCGGCCGCTGCGAGGCGGGAAGATCGCGATCGGGCTGAAGGAGGGCGACAGGTTGATCGTGACGGCGCTGGCGAGCCGGGAGCAGGATATCCTCGTGGGGACGCGGAACGGGCGCGCGGTGCGGTTCGCGGGCCCCAAGCTGCGCTGCATGGGGAGGTCGGCTTGCGGCGTTCGCGGGGTGCGGCTGCGGGGCGACGACGAAGTCGTGGGCATGGTTGTGATCGGCGAGAGGTCGACGCTGCTCACGGCGTGCGAGAACGGCTACGGCAAGCGAACACCGATCTCGCTCTATCCCACCAAGGGCCGTGGAGGCCTGGGCGTGATAAACATGCGGCGCTGCCAGCGCAACGGCCAGGTGGTCAGCCTCATCGACGTCGATGACGACGACGAGATCATGGTCATCACGTCCAGCGGGATGGTCGTCCGCACGAAGTGCGAGCAGATGCGCCCGATTGGCCGGAATTCCAAGGGCATCAAGATCGTGTCACTCAAGAAAGCCGACAAGCTGGTGTCGCTGGCCCGCATCGACAAGGATCAGGTGGATGCCGGGGCGCTGCCAGAAGCCGAGGAACTGCCGCCGGACGACCACGCCGAGGGCGATGAGGCAGAGCCCGCCGACGAGCTTGAAGGCCTCAACGACATGGACGAGATGGACGAGGAGGACGACCCGGACGTAGGAGACGAGGACGAGGGAGTTGACGAGGATGAGGAGGAGGAGGAGGAGGAGGATTCGCCCGAGGTTTAACGCATCACTGATTCACGCTCCGGCCGATGATCACGGTATCCGGTGAGAATCGGCCGGATGATCCGGAATGATTGGTGCGGGCTGTGCCGCATGGCGAGGGCAGCCCGCCTGTTCCCCCCACATCGAAACAGTTTTTGAGTTCCACCATAATGCAGGATTCAGAAGCTGATTTCACATTCGACGAGGAGCCAAGCTCGGCGGCCCGCAGGCTGGCGCTGCCCGTGGGACTGACTGCTCTGTTCATTTTTGTGCTGTTCTCGTCGTGCTACGTGGTGAACGAGCAGTCGGTGGGGATAGTGTCGCGGTTCGGGAGGCACGTGCGGACGTCGCGTCCGGGGATCTGCGCGAAGCTGCCGTGGCCGATCGAATCGGTGCGGAAGCAGAACGTGACGGAGGTCCTCACGCTGCCGCTGGGCTGCGAGAAGCCGGTCGAGCTTCTTACATCGGATGGCTTTCCGTTGCGGGTGAGTGCTCAGATCCGCTACAAGGTCAATCCTGCCGAAACCCACCAGTATCTGTTCAACGCTGAATCAATCGAATCAATGTTGACGAGCATGTCGCTGTCGGTGCTGCGGGGGACGGTGTCGCGGCAGACGGCACACGAGGCCCTGACGTCGGTGGGCCCGCTCCGGGCGGACGCGGAGAGCGAGCTGGCGTTGCTCATCCGCCGCTATCCGGTCGGGATGCAGCTCGTGGGGCTGGAGATCGAGCACCTGGCATTGGTGCAGGAGCTTGCGGCGGCAGCGGAAGCGGTGCCGGAGGCGGAGAAGGAAGCGGCGGCCATCGTTCATCGGGCCGAAGACTATCGGCGGCAGAAGACGACCGAGGCGGAGGGCCGAGCCGGCGAAATCGCAGCGGATGCCCGCCTCGACGCGGAGAAGCTCATGCAGCGCGCGAAGGCCGATTCCGAGCGATTCGAGTCGCTGCTGGCCGAGTACGCGAAGGATCCGGAGACGGTGAAGCGGACGCTGTATCTGAACGCGCTGCGAAAGCTGCTGCCCGCCGCCAGGAACGTGGTGATCGAGGAGGCAGACGCCCCCGAGCCGACGGAGGGCAGGCAATGAGATCCGACCGCCCCATCCTCGTCCTGATCTTCGCGATCCTGTGCGTGCTGTTCTTCAAGTTTTGCGCGTGCAACGTGGAGGAGACGGAGCACGCGGTGATCTGCAGCTTCGGCCGGCCGGTGAAGGTGATCGTGCACCAGGCAGAGAACGCGAAGGACTTCGACACGAACGTGGCCGACGGCGTGGCGGTGCTGACGGGGGCGGGGTTCACGTTCAAGGCGCCGTGGCACTCGGTACACCGGCTGGATTCGCGCTTGCAGCAGGCGAATCGGCACGTGCCGATTGTCACGACGCAGGGCGAGTTGCTGGACCTGCACTACTGCTGCATCTGGCGGATCTCCGACCCGCTGCAGTTCATGATGAGGACGTCGAACGAGACGAACGGTGAGCTGGCGGTGGAGCGGATAGTCGGCTCGCGCCTGGTGGCGGCGCTGCAATCGGCGCCGGGCGAGGGCGGGCCGGACCCCGCGGAATCCGCCCGGGCGGCGGCAGCGGCCGAGCTGCGCAACGAAGGCATCGAGCTGGCCGCGGTGTACATCACGAGCATGAACCTGAGCGAGCGCGGCAGATCGGGGGCGCTTGCACGGCTGGCCGATCGATTCCAGCTCGCGGCCCAGGCCACGCTGCGGGAGGCGGAGCACTCGGCGGCGATGATCCGGCGCGAAGCCGACACCGCGACCGAGCTGGCGGTTGCGTCCGCGCAGCGGGATGCCGAGAACGTCAGGGGGCAGGCCGAGGCCGAAGCCATACGGATCGTCGAGCAGGGGTTCACCTATTCGTCGCGCGATTCAGTGCCGCCGGAGAAGGTGGGCACACAGGTCCGCGGGGCGCAGGCGGATCCCCAATTCTTCCGATTCCTGCAGTCGCTGTGGGCGATCGAGCAGGCGCCGGCCGACCGCACCACGATCATCCTGAAGAAGGACGTGCTCAGGTCGATCATCAGCAATCCGTTGAACCAGCCGGGCAAGCAGGACGCGCCGTAATGCCAATCAGGGAAAAACTGCACGCAGTGAGGCAGCGACTGAACGCCGCGTGTGCGCGGGCGGGACGCGATCCGGGGGACGTGCGGATCGTGGTCGTTACGAAGACGGTCGGCGTGGACGCCATCAACGAGCTGATCGCGCTCGGTGCGACGGACATCGGCGAGAACAGGGTGCAGGATGCAGCGCGGAAGGCGGCGACGGTGCGGCGGCAGCCCTCCCCCACCGTCACGTTCCACATGATCGGCCACCTGCAGACCAACAAGGCGGCGCAGGCGGTACGCGCGTTCGACGTCATTCATTCGATCGATTCGCTCCGTGCGGCGCAAGCGGCGAGCCGGGCGGCAGAGGCACAGGGCAAGCTGATGCCGGTTTTGCTCGAGGTGAACGTATCGGGCGAGGAATCGAAGTACGGCTTCGATCCCGAGGGCGCGTTCGCCGCCGCACGCGAGATTTCGGCGCTGCCGGGCATTCGGCTCGACGGCCTGATGACGATGGCCCCGCTTGGCGCGGACGAGCCGACGATCCGGTCGGTCTTCCGCGGCCTGCGGGAATTGCGGGACCGGATGTCGTCGGAATTGGGGATCGCA
>DATKYA010000316.1:0-8657 GCA_035528775.1 Planctomycetota bacterium
CACCAGCGACAACAGCGTGGAAACCGCTGCCGTCCACACCGTCAACCACACGCGCACCCACAGCCGCCTCGTACCCAGAAAAACCGCCAGGTCGCCGAGACCCAGATACGCCAGGTTGCCGGCCATCAGCGCCACGTACCCCAGCAGCACGAGCGCAACGCACCCGACCGCCGCCGCCGGCCATAGCACCGCCTGCCACCTTCGGCTTTTTTCCGCTGGAAAGACTTCAATGGTGTCCAACGCGTCGATGCTCACTTACCTGCTCCGTCCGCCTCCGGCCGCGCCACCGGCACCTCGAATGCACCCGCACGCGTTGTCATCCGCTGCCGCGTGACCTCGCCCACCAGCGGGCCTACCGTTTCCTTCGACACCGAAAGCTCATGATCCTTCACCGCAGCGGCCGCAGCAATCAGATACTGCATATCCCCCTCCGACGCCAGCCCGCCGTCCGTGCAGAATCCCTCCGCGTCCAACGGGCCGGGGGCGGTGACATACGCATGGCTGCGGAAGATGACCTTGCCTTCCTCGGAGAGAATGAAATCCTTCAACTTCCTCGCAACCTCCGGATGCTTCGAAAACGTCGTGATCCCCAGGGGCAGCTTCACGAAACCCCTGTATTGCGGTTCGATGGGTATGATCTCGACGTCATTGAGCGCCAGCACCGCAGTCGACGCCCATAAGAACGTAGCGTCAGCAACGCCATGCTGCACACCCGTTAGCACCTCGGCTATACACTTCGCACTTTGCACCTGGTTTTTCTGCACCTGCTCCCAGATTCCCGCCCGCTTGCACGTTTTCTCGCCCCAGATACCGATCGCGCACGCCTTCGGATTGCCCAACCCCACGCGGACACCCGGCCGGGCCATGTCCTCGACTTTCGTGATGTTGGCCGGGTTGCCCTTCGGTGTTGCTATGACCACCATGAAATACGCAGCCACGTCCTTCTCAGGATCATACTTCTCGATATAGCCGCGCTCGTAGGCCTGCAGCAGGTAGAACTCCTCGCCCGGCAGATACAGGTCGCCCTCCTTCGACCTCGCGATATCGGCAATGAAATAGCCCGATCCCTTGAATGAAAAATTGATGCGCGCCTCCGGGTGTCGCTCCTCAAACACCTTCTGAACGTCCAGCAACGACGACCGCTGGCCCACGCCCGCGTGAAACAGCATCTCCTTCTCGCCTTCGCCGTAGCCCGGGCAGGCAAGAAGCACAGCCGCAACATACAACACCACCGCAACGATCGAAAATCTGCGCGAATACACGGTTCTGCTCTCCTTGGGTAGTCGCCGGCGCACGAAGGCGCATCCTGTGCACCGTCGCGTGCGGGCATCGGTGTGAAGAAGTTTGTTCGAGGCACCCGATCTTCAAGCAATTCCCGTGCCAGACTGGTACGGATCGGATGAAATGCACGGAAGTCGTTGCTGCACAACACCTTACCTGATTCGCGATACCCGCCTGCCAGACACACGCCAGTGCCATTATGGCACCGCGCCGATAACCTGTGCCATTATGGAAGCAGGCAAGCATCCACGCTCAGCGAAACCGCCGCCGGTGCTCGAGGCCATAATTATATGTCTCGTCGTAGAACGCGCGCAGGTTCTCGATGGGCACATCGGGCGTGACGCCGTTGCCCGCGGTGATCATGCAGCCCCCGTCGGGGCGGTCGTAGGTGTCGATCATGAAACGCACTTCGCGGCGGACGTCGTCGGGCGTGCCGCGCGGGAGCACCTGCTGCACGTCCATCCCCGCCCAGAAGCACAGCTTGCCGCCGTACTGCCCGGCCACCTGCCGCTCGTCCATCGTGTATTTCTGGATCGGATGAATAACGTCCAGCCCGATCTCGACAAAATCGTCCAGGAACGGCATGACGTTGCCGCAGGTGTGCAGCCAGAAGTGCATGCCGTTGGCGTGGGCGGTGCGGATCAGCCGCTCGTAGCGGGGCTTGAAGAACTCGCGGAAGATCGCGGGGCTGAACATTGGCCCCGTCTGCATGCCGATGTCGTCGGTCGTGAAAACGAAATCGACGCCCAGCTCCTTCCCGGCCCGCTCGATGATGGCGCAGTAGAAATCGCACAGCGCGTCTATCAGCCGCGCGATCTGCTCCGGGTTCTCGTAGAAATCGCACAGCACGTTTTCCATCCCGCGCAGGCTCCACAGGCGCTCGTAGAAGCAGAACCACCAGTGCATGCCGGTGTAGCGGCCGGCGGCGTGCTGTTGAATCTGCTCGCGCGTTCCGTCATACATCTGCGGGAGGCTGGAATCGGGCCAGGCGGCGAGGATGCCGTCGAGCTGCGACCAGTCGGCGATCGCGACATTGGCGTCGTGGCCGTGGACGCCGCTCGATTGCGGGGGCGGCGCGTTCAGCCACGAATAGCCGGGGATGCAGCCTTCGGCGGCGGGGTCGTCCCAGTGCGCGGGCATGCGCGGTATGATCAGAAAAAAATCCTGCGGATATTCCGCCTGAATCTCGCGCACCTGCTGCTCGCGCTCGGCAAACTCGCCGGCTCCGTTCCACATGTGGATCATCATCGGCACGCGGCTCGGCCCGCGATGCTCGATGGCCTTGACAACTTCATCCCTGGGTAGTGCTTCGCGCATGGTTGTCTCCCCGGCTGGCTGTGAACGAGCAACCGCCGCAACGGTGCGGCGATGACGTGATGTGATGAATTGTATCTTAATCCGGGGGGAATGTCAACTTGAACGCATAGGACTTTGTCTCCTTGTTCGTTACATCGTAACAGAAATCGGGGAAAAGTCCAATTCCGTGTGAAGCATGACATGATCAGTATCAGCTACGCCACCAATCAGTTCATAAGCAAGTTCATTATGCTTTTTCTCGTGCCCCACCACTTCCCTGCAACAGTCAATGCCTCGAGCGCCGCCACTTCTGCATCTGAGGCTACTTCCAATCTGCCGGCGGCAGTTCTTCGAAGATATCTTCGATATCCGTGGCCTTGTTCACGGGTGGAAAATCAGCGCCCGGCGTGAGCCGGTTTGCGGCGGATTTGAAACGCACGTGCCCCCACAGATCGGGCGTCAGCTTCGCCTCGGTCGGCTCGTCCATCACGCCCACAGCCATCTTGTTCGCCCAGTATCTCCGCGCCGTCGTGACGCTGCCGCCGTCGGTTGACAAGACGCCCCAGTCCATCTTCAGCAACAGATCGTCGGTGATCGTCAGGCCGAGCGTTGTGAGCGGTACCGCCGCAAAAACGGTGTGAGCGCCAACGACCTCCACGGCGACGTTCGTCAGTTTCACCACCTGGTCGAACGCTGTAGTGCCGCCGGCTTGCGTGTATGTTTCCCACGCATGCTCCTTTGGTGCGCCGGGTGCCACCGGACGATATAGCACAGCAGTCGGCTTTCCGTTGACCATCGAGATCACCAGCCGGAGGTCGCCGGCGGCAGGTCGGCGTCGCGCCGGATCGGCATCGGGGTCGGTGCCGATCTGGAGGTCGACGGCTCCGCCGGTCTTGAAGATGCGGCGGAAATCGTCGCCGCTGTTCTTGAACGGCCCGGCGTTTCGAATCTTCCAGCAAAGCAGCAGGTGGCGGTCGGTGTAGGCCATCCTCAACTCCGCAAGGCCTGGGATGCTCGCACAGACCGGCACGCCCGTTTGCTCGTTGGTCATCGACTGGATGTTCTGGCGGCCGAAGACTTCGGTGCATTCGACGACGGGCGCCCGCGCGAAAACCTGCCGCCGCGCCTGTTGAGTCTGCCACTCTTGCGTCGCCTTGTAAAGTTCAGGAGTGACGACGATCTCGCCGCCGAGCCGCCTGAACTTCTCCAACCCCTTCACCTCGACGACGCTGATGTGATTGCCCCCGGCGACGATGTAGTATTTGCCGTCGTGTGTCTTCGTGAAGTAATGGCTGAAATGCTCCTGGCCCAAGGTGAGCGGATCCAGCCGCGTGCCCCGCTTGTGCTCCGACGGGAAGCGCCGGGCGCGCGGATCGTTCAGGTGATACGTAACGTGCCCGGCCAGCAGGCCGTCGGAAGTCCAGATGTTCATCTGCCCCGTGTTGGCGTGGATGACGAAGAACTCGCCGAGAGCTCCGTCGTGCACGGCGTGCCCTGACCAGCCGAACTGGTTGGTGACCACCCCCGGTTGCCACGGCGGTATCCAGAGACCCGAGACACCCGTCCACGCCGGGTAGTGCCAGACGCGCTCCCCCTGCGGCGTGATGACTTCGTTCACTGACATGTCACCCAGCGATCCGAAGCGGAAGTAGTTGCCGTTCAGCAACCGGTTCAGCGTGCATTCTGTCTCGAACGGAAGCTGGCGTTCGACGTAGACCGGCGTGCCGTCGGCGAGGAACTCGCCGACCTCGTAGCGGAGGCTGCCGAACATGATGCCCAACTCGTGGTCGAACCGCCCGAGCCCGTGAGCCTTCAGCATCGGCGAAAACGTCACCTCCTGCTGTTGGACGGTTCCGTCGCCGTTGCGGTCGATCCAGAGGAAGCGGAACTCCTGCAGCGGCTTTCCGCCGAGACTCGCGGCGTATTCCGGCGTGTCGAGGAACGGGAACGATGCCGCCATCCCCATTGCCGCCGCCATTCGCATCGTCATCGTCTTCTCGTTATAGATGTATACGGCGCCCACATTTTGCCAATCGCCGTGGGAGAGCGGGCAGGTGACGAGATACTTGACGCCGCCGATAACGATCGGCACGAGCGTGTTGCGGAACGCCGTGCCGGACCAGGGGCTCGCCTCCCAGTAGTTCATCGAAAGCAGGCTCTTGACTGCATGCTTGCCCGTCTTCCAGTCGAGCTTGAACATCACGTCTTTCCAATAGACGCGCGACTTGTCGTACGGATCAAGCACGCCGCCGCCGCCGTAGTGCGTGTTACCAAGGTATTCGCGAACGAACGTGCCGTCGGTCCTGAACTGCATGAATCGCCGGGGATTCTCGTGCGGGTAGACCATCCAGATGTTGCCGACTCCGTCCACGGAGAGTGCGCACAGCTCGTCGAGGTTCGTCGGGTCCCACGGCCCCGCTTTCTTCGGTGCAGGCGCGCCGATCGTGTGCAGATACTTGCCGGTCGGGTCGTATACCCTCACGATCCGTTGCGAGCGGTCATGATCATAGACGTACAGCCGCCCCTGCGGATCGAAATCCATGAGGTACGGACGAATCATGTCCGTGATGAAGTCGGTCTGTTCAAGCGTCTGCTCATCGACTTTAGCGACGGCCTTGCCTCGGATCGCGAAGAGCTCGCCATCGTAATTGAAGGCGATGGGGCCGTTGATTCCGGAGACGCGCTCGCCCTCCAGCTTGCCGGTCGCTCCGTCGTACACCGCAATGCGCCGCGCAACAAGATGGTCGAACGGAACCTCGCCGCCGATGTGCTGCAGCGGCGCCACGCCGTATACCCGGCACCGGTTCAGCTCTATCTGGCGAGCGCCGCGGTCGATCCTGACACCTCTCGCCCGACTCCACTGGCTGACAATCCGCAGCCTGACAGCGCGCGTCCTGTAGTCCTGCCCGAAGTCAACGAGTCCGTCGAGGTAGCGAGCGTGGGAGTTGTTCCCGGCGCTGGGTTGGTAGTAGTTGCGCGTCTCCTGGCGGTACTCGCCTGCCTTTACCCAGTTGTCGGTGCCCGCCAGGTCGATTGGACCATCGGGGCCGGTGTACACATCGACCTCCGTGAGCTGGCCGTCGATCTCCTTCACCGCGAGACCGCGCACGGTCTGCGGCTTGTCCCATTCCATCATGAAGACTCCGGGGTGTTCTCTGCTGAGCACCTCGGTCTGCTCGCCGTGCCACTCGCCGGTCTTCGGGTCATACTTGCCGGAGCTCACGCTGATTCGCGCATCGGCCATGAGATTGCGGAATCGGCTGCGGAGCAGGCGCATCCCCTCGAGGCGACTCTTCCATGTCTGGCGCTTCTGGCCGATCAGGTCGCCCATCGTTGCGTCCTGCGTGAGGTCGGCGCCTGCATCGGGCACGGCATCGAGATCGGGTTCTTCAGTCGCCAGAAACGCATCGAGAGCATCACCGGGTTTCGAGAAGGTGATGCGCACCGCACGGGTGAGCGCACCCTCCGGAACCGGCAGACAGTCCCACGGCAGCAGCGTGCCCGCATCGATCTCAGTCCAATCGCCTTCTGCTTTAGCTCGCGGCGGATACGGCGCGTTCGGCTTCAGAAGGCTGATGCGGAACTGCAGGTCGCTCTTCTCGGGGGCAGGGAACAACAGGCTTCCCAAGGGCACCGGTTCCTTGAACGAAAGCACGATGTGCTGGCTGCGGCCGAAGCCCTCGGTGGTCTCAAGATACAGCAGGCTGCGCGGGTCGCCGCAGATGTGCCCGCCCAACCGGAACAGGCTCATGAAATCGCGCTGCGGTGTGACGGGAATGCCGTAGTTGTCGCTGCGCTCGATGCTGGGCCGCAGCTTCGGCAGGCAGTTCTCGATGTCGACCTTGCCCGTGTGCGTTGCGTTCGACAGATATGGAACCAGCCCCGTGAACGCCAGGTATATCTTGCCGGCCCGCGCCGCAGCACCGACCAGTTGGCCGCGGCGGTCCGGATTACCGCCGTAGTTGAAGAGGTTGACAAACTCTCGCTTTTCGCTGTCGAAGCGCGCGAAATGCGTGCCGTTGCGGATAAACAGCATCTTCCTGTCGGTGATCAATTGCCCCGCAGAGCTGTGCGAGCCCCACTGCTTCTGGCCGTCGAGCGATACCTCGATGAACGCGTGGCCGCCCTCCGTGCCGCCTGCCCCCATATAGACTCTGTCGCCGACGGCCGCCACCGAGCACTGGTTGCCGTGGTTCGACAGCCAGCCGTCCTTCGGCTCGTAGTTCCAAGGTCTGCTGTCCGGCGAGTGCATCTCGACGTTCGGGTAAGGCGTCATCTCATACACCAGCTCGACCGGCGGCGCATAGATCGCCTTCCAGCGATAGGTGCCGGGGGGCATCGGCAGGCCGAAGTCGTCCCGAAGGTCCCACGCCTCAAAATGCGGCCCCGCCGAGCGCTCCACCTGCGCCTCGAGGTTCCGGAGGCGCTTGCCCTGAGCGTCGTCGATCACGAACGCCACCTCGGCGTCTTCATCGAGCGTATAGTGAATGCGGACAGGCGGCGGCTCGGCTGCACGCGCCGGCGGCGGAGGAACGGGATTATCGCCGAGATCAGTCCAAACCGCCAGGCCCTTGATGCCAACGATCTGCTGACCGGGCGGTTCGCTCTCTTCCACGAGTATCTTGATCGCACGCGTTTCGGTCGGTTCAAACGCCAGTACACGGTTTCTCCATCCCTGTTGAGCCGACTCCTGCCATCGTTCGGCGAACAGTACCCGTTTCCAGTATTTCGAGGATGCAACCGCCGGGTTGACCCTCGCGTCGCCGATGAAGGCGTAGAGTCTGATCCGTCCGAAATTGGAGTGCAACCTCAGCGCGGCCGGACGCTGTACCTGGTCCCATGAAAGAATGAACCATGACGGATCGATGCTGGTCACCGGGCGGCGATAAATCTTCTTCTCATCATCGGGAGCAGCATTTTGCCACGCGCCGCCCCGCGTCACGTTCATCGGATCGGTCGCGCCGAACGCCTGCTCGCCTTGGGCGATCGCGTAGGGCGTGATGTCATGCAGCCGGCTGCTGAAAAGCTGCCAGCGGTGCATGCGCGAACGCCACCATGTACGTGTCTCCGTCGCGAGAAGCGCCCGCGTCTGGAACTCCGGGCTGCACAAGAAGGAATACCAGCCGTCGGCGCCTTCGTACGGAAGCGATTCCCAATGTTCATCGGTCTCAGGATCGCCGGGGAAGGGAGCATCAGCTCTCAGCGCGCGGATCTTGACGTTGTGGCTGTCGTGCCCGACCATCCTGACGAAGCCCATGCCAACCGCCGCCGGCTGTTTGAACGCCAGCCTGTAGTGGAAGATGATCGGTTCGCGCGAGCCTTCCGGCAACGAACCGGCCTGCCATTGAGCATCGCCGTCCGCAGAAAAAAGTTCATCGAGCGCCCCCCAGCCCAGCGGAACCTTCTCTCCGCGCCCGAAGGCGGCCGTTGCCTCAAGGTCGACATCGTTGGGATGGACGGCCGGAGTGAAAACGTCGGCAAACGCGGGAGCGGCGGGTATTACGCAGAAGATTAGAAGGCCAAGGGCGAGTTTCCGATGCATGTCGTGCGTCCTTTCGTCGTTCCCTCCGCCTCGATTTCAGACCGCTGCCCGGCTTCGAAGCAGAACGTATAGGTATTCACACCTGATACCTTCAAAAATTGTAGCGCGGAATCGGCCCAGTGTCAAGACGAACGCACTGGACGCAGCGATTCCGTATCTTGTCGCGAAGCAGGCGCCATGTATGAGGAATTTCGCAGGATATGGTGCGGCCATTTTCGCATCGGGGCGCGACGGGGCGGCTTCGGGACTCAAGCAGGGCCGCGGATGGCCGGTTTCCGGGCGGGTTTCGATGGCGTGGGCGCAGCGCCTCCGCTTCCCGTTGGCGTGGATGAGTGGGGCGGTGGCGTTGTGCGCGGCAGGTCGGGCTGCGGGTGTCGCTACGGCGGTACACCGATCCGGGCGTAGAGTCCGGCGGCGATGAGGCTGGCGAAGTGGTCGTTGGTCCGGCCGCGCCGCCGCTCGGGTTTGATGTTGCCTTTCAGGAAGATGTGGAAGAAGTTGTAGACTATGAACAGCAGCAGCAGGAAGACGAGGATGG
>DATKYA010000317.1:0-3167 GCA_035528775.1 Planctomycetota bacterium
TCACGGCCTTGGCGATGAGCATGGCCTTGGTGCTGGTGCTGACGATCATGTTGCCTTCGCGCGGCTCGTGGAGCTTGGCCTCGGTGCCGAACCGCAGGCCGGCGGCCTTCGCCTTCTTGTTGATCCGGATGCAGGCATCGACGTACAGCTCGAGCTGGCGGCCGTAGTTCACCTCGAAGTTATAGTCCCAGCCATCTGCTCCCGGCCACAGTGCCACGCTCTTGCAGCCAACGGCCTTCGCGATCTCCACGCTTTGCAGGGCGACGGCAATGGCGTCGCGCCGCACCTTCGGATCGGTCGCCGTCACGCTCCCGAGCTTCCACTTCGGGTCCGTCCAGAGGTTGTTGTTCATGTTGGTGGGCACGAGCTTGTAGTGCCTGAGGGCGTCCTTCACTTCCTTGATCTTCGCGGGCACCACGCGATACTTGTTGTCGATGAACACGCTCTCGTGGAACTCGATGCCCTTGATGCCAGCCTTCGCCACGCGCTCGATCTGGGCCACGATGCCGCTGTCGAACTTCGGATCGTTGCTGTGATAGCCGACGGGGGCGAAGCGGTCGGCGAAATCCCCCGCACACCAGTGCCCCGCGGCGAATTGGATTCCGAACAGCTCGAAGAACGCGTCGAGCTTGCCGCCCTTCAGGTAGCCCTTGAATTCCGTTTCGAGCCGGGCCAGACGCTTCGGATCAAGTTTCATGAAGCACCTCCGCATTGTGGCGAAATGATGCCGAACGATGGTCACGAATGAATGGACTCCAATTATAAAATGGAGGGCGGAGGTGTCAAGGGAAATTGAGCCGGAATCACCGTTCGGGCGAATCCTCTGATACGTTCCGCTGTCGGAAGCGCGGTGGTTCATTCTCTCGTTGCTGTTCCGGATCGAGACCGAATACGGCCGTCACTGGATAGTGATCCGATGACCCTTCCTGGAGGACACGGGCGCTGTAGCAATGCAGGTCGCGGGTGTACATAATGTGGTCGAACCGATCTGCCAGATTGAAGGGGCCCGCTTTCCAATGCCAGGTCTTGGTCTTGCGGTCGAACAGGGGGAGGGCATCGGCGAATCCCTTCTTCCTGAGCCACTTGACGGCAGTTCCCTTATCGTCCTCGTTGAAGTCCCCGGCTACTATGGCCGGCACTCCGGGTTCCAGTTGAGTATAGTATCGCTCCACTTCCCGCTGGCGGTCGTCGCCCGTGCCAAAATACGCGCTCAATGTGAGTCCGGCCCGATCGCTCAACTTGGGGCGAAGGTGCACGTTGTTGACCTGCACCGGCCCTGCGGGAGTCTGGAATTTCGCGATCCAGCCATCAAACCAGCCCGTGACTGATGGAACGTACGCGGCCTGTTCACCGGGGAATTTCGACAGAAACGCCATTCCTCCGGCACCTCGCAACCCTGGCGGGTGCTGAAAGGCCATGAAAGTGTATTGGCGGGCAAGCCGTGCGCGGATCAGCTTCTGCCAGGCCGGGTGCGTTTCCTGCAGGCAGACGATATCCGCATCTGCCGAACTGATTGCCCGGACGGCCTGTTCCGCGCCCGGCCCGCCCCAGTTGACGTTGTAGGTCAGAATACGAAAATGCGGGCCGACTGGCGTCTCGGGTGATCGGACCGCTTGGCCGCACCCAGCAACAGCAATGCTGATGACCAGCAGTGCTATGTACTTCACCTGCTCCATTGCACCCTCGATGTCAGACCGAGCGTCACCCCCCGTACACGTTGAGCCACGCCCTTTCCGCAAACGCCTTCTTCTCGCGCTGGGTGCCCTGCTCCGTCGGCACGCCGATCGGCAGCAGGATCTGCACGTGCTTGCCTTTCGGCACGCCCAGAACCTCGGCCAGTTTCTCCGCCTTGCCTTCCGTTCGCAGCACGCCGTCCAGCCACACCGTGGCGTAGCCCAGGGCCGTGACGGCCAGCAGCATGTTTTCCACCGCTGCGGCGCAGTCTTCCTTCTCGAACGACGTGCCCTTGTAAACGGGCGACGGGTCGACCACGCACACGATCACGGCCGGCGACTTCACCGGCACGATCTGCCGCACCTGTTCCATCACCGCCGCGTCGTCGACGATCACAAACGTGGTGCTCTGGGCGTTGCAGCCCGACGGTGCCACGATGCCCGCCTGCACGATCTTTTGCAGGTCCTCGCGCGGGACCGGCTGGTTCCTGTAATCGCCCCGGTAGCTGTGCCGCTTCGCAATTGCTTCGAACAAATCCATGGCAGACTCCTTTCTTTCTTGGGATTAGTGGACCAAGTGGATCAAGTGGACGAAGTGGACTGATCCACAAGCACGCCTTTCTGAATCTTCTTCGTGTACCTTCGTGGCTTCGTGTCGAAAGCACCCGCTGTCTCCGTAATCACGCTTTCCCGCTCGACCCGAACAAATCAATGAAATACCCGCACCGCTGGCGGAACGATTCGCGAATCTCGCCGGTGATCTCGAAGAACGACGGCTTCTCGCGGCGTGCGACCGCTGCCACGCGCCGGGCACAGGTAAGCCCCAGGTCGGTGAACACGTTGATCTTGCTGATTCCGCCGGCGACGGCCGCGCGAAACAGCTCCTCGGGCAGGCCCGACCCGCCGTGCAGCACCAGCGGCACCGGCACCCGCTGGCGTATCTCCGCCAGCCTGTCGAGATCGAGCTTCGGCGGAGCGTTGTATTCACCGTGCGCCGTGCCGATTGCGATCGCTACGCTGTCCACGCCGGTCTCGGCCACGAATCGCTCGACCTCGGCCGGATCGCTGAATCCCTTGCCGAGCGCGCCGAAGGTGGCATACTCGGAGGCAAGGCCCACGTGGCCGACGTCGCCCTCGCACGCCGCGCCCACCGCATGGGCCGCACGAACCACCGCTTTCGTGGCCGCGATGTTCTCGTCCAGTGGCAGCCGCGAGCCGTCGAACATCACGTCGGTGAAGCCCAGCCGCAGCGCCCGGATGCACACGTCGAACGACCCGCCGTGGTACACGATCAGCGACACCGGCGCCGCCGACCGATCGGCCTCCGTGCGAATGAAGCCAACCAGCGCCTTCGCGTTGGGCTTGTCGACGAACGGATCGTACACTGCCATGATCACCGGCGAACGCTTCTCGCTGGCCGCAGCCAGTATGCCCTCGGCCGACAGTGCATCGAACACATTGAAACACGGGACGGCATGGCCGCCCGCCAAACCC
>DATKYA010000318.1:0-2924 GCA_035528775.1 Planctomycetota bacterium
GTCGCCGGGCGAGGTGACCACGCAGGGCGGGCTGAACGCCGTGGCCAACGAGCCCGCGCTGCGCGAGACCACGCAGAAGCTGAAAGCTGCAGGCATTCACGTGAGCTTCTTCATCGACCCCGACGAGGCCCAGATCGACGCCTCGGTGCGGTGCGGCGCGCAATCGATCGAGCTGTGCACCGCGCGGTACTCGGAGGCCCGGCTCGCAAGCGAGCAGTACGCAGAGTACGAGAAGGTCGCCAAGTCGTCCCGATACGCCAAGTCCAAGGGCCTGCTCGTCAACGTCGGACACGGGCTTGACTACCAGAATACCGCCCTGCTCGCCCGACTTCCCGAGATCGAAGACTTCAACACGGGCCACGCGATCATCATCCGCGCGGTGTTCGACGGGCTGCACAAGGCGGTGGCGGACATGGTGAAGATGGTGAAAGGAAGATGATGTTGCTGACCGCCGATCGTTTGCGGACGCGGCGCCTGCTGTAACGTGCGGGCAAAACACTTCCCTTGGCGGCTATCAGTGTTGCCGGTTTTGAACATCCACGTCCAATTCACGCAACATTCGTAAGCGCAACCAGCAGAACAACTTACGCGATTTGAGCCGCAAAACGGCAGGATTTCGTGTTGAGTTTTCGCAACACTGCCGCGGAGGCCTTGCGGGAAGACATGCCGGCGGAGAACATCGTTGTCGCCCGTAAGTGCTTGTGCTGCATGCTCTTACGGCTTGCGGTCAGCCGGCATGCCGGGAACGTTCGATTTCTGGCACGAAATTTGCTCATTATTGAATATGGTTCGATGTCGGCGGAATGACTGGGCGCGCAATCGCCGTGCCAGGGATCATTCCGTCGGTTTCTTCACCAGCTTTCGGGAGAAATGTCATGAGAAAGTACGCGCTCGTGCTGTTGTGTGTGGTGGCTATGGGATTCTGGGCGCACGGCGAGGTGCAAATGACTGGCCCGTTGCCGGCGAGCTGGCTGACGGACATGCTGCACCTGGGATCCGGCAATGACGACCGAATCCAGAACGGCGACTTCAGCATCGACTACCTTACTGGTGCGGGCGGCGAGGCGAACGTGCGGCCCGCCCCCGACCAGACCATCGCCGGAATCACCGGCGCCACCGAAGACCCGATGGTCTGGACTGCCCTCCACGACGATGACGGCAGTTGGAGCTGCAATGCGGACGATTATGTGTCTTACTGGCACGTGTATGTGATCTCGCCCGACGAACACGCGGTGACCATCACGGGCGGCTGCGACGACAACCTCAAGCTGTGGCTGAACGGCTCGCTCATCCTGCAGCGCGGATGCTGCGGCGACACCGCCGTGCCCACCACGCTTTCCCAAGGCGTCAATGCGATCCTGATGAAGCTGCAGGACGGCGGCGGCGGCGATTATGCCAGAGTCAAGATCACCAACCCGGACGGCTCCGCCATCGAAGGCGCTACCTACGCGCTCTCGGTGGGAAGCTACTTCACGCGGTTCGTCGCATCCGATACCAGCACCGGCAGCACGTTCTACACCGATTCAGCGAACGTCGACATCGCCATGGAAGCGTGGCCTGCTGAGGGCGCAACCATCACCGGCTACGCGATCACTGAAATCGACGTTGCTCCCGGCGACGGCGATCCGGCCTGGCAGGCCAACCCGTATTTCAGCTACACCATTGCCGGAGGCGAAGGCTACACCGCGCTCTACGCGTGGGCGAAGGACGACCTCGGCGGAATGGCGGCTGCCAAGGCCTCCATCGTCTACTCCACCGCCACACCGGCCATCACGTTGACCGCGATCGAACCGCAGTTCACCTTCGTGACCATCTCGTGGGAGACCGACCTCAACGCCGTGGGTTGGGTCACGTATGGCCTGGCCGGCGACGCGCTCGACATGGAAAGCTCGCACACATCCTACGGCACGCTGCACAGCGTGACGATCCGCAACCTGGCATCGCGCACCGCGTACGACTTCCAGATCCACAGCGACGCCGCGGCCTCGTCGATCTCCACCTTCGAGACGCCCGACCCTGGTGTGTTCTTCATCGGCTTCCTCACGGAATACGCGCCCAACAAGATCGACCTCGGGCCGTACAACGTGGCCGGCGGGATGTCGGCGCCCACCGCGGCAACATCGAGCAGCGACCTCAACCGGGACTCGGCCGTAGCAGTGGCCGGCAAGGGGTTCTCCACGCCATACGCCACGTGCTTCGCCCACCCTACTATCTATGGCGGAGGCAGTGAAGGCGTGTTCAGCCTCACACCGCCTTCCGGTATGAACGACTCCCTCACGGGCACCGATCTGAACCCGGACGGCGCGAAACTGTGGGTCTTCTCGCTCCTGATCGGCTGCAACGCCGTCATGCCGTACGACAGCTCTGCGTGGGAGAAGCAGCCCGGCATCACGCTGTTCACCAACCGCGGCGCCACCGGCACGCTGGATACCATCGCGAAGCTGCGCATCTCGGAAGGCAACATCGTACTGGACAGCGCCGTGGGCACCAGGACCCTGGTCAGCTCCTACGTGCCGCAGACCGCGTGCCAGGTGGAACTCGTCATGAACATGGAAACCGACGTCTTCCGCGTGCGGGTTGACGGCGGCGACCTCAGCGAAGACCTGACTTCGCTGGCCGGCGCCAGCGACAAGGGCGTGGGCGGCTTCGAAGCTCGAGGCGGATCGCCCGCAGGCGTCAGTTGGCAGGATCGCACGCACTTCGACAGCATCAGCCTGAACGCCGAGCCCTTCGTCAATGTCGTCGAAAATTTCGCTCTCAGCGATCAGACCACCGGCTCCACAACGATGACCGGCAACACGATAGTCGATCTCTCGTTCAACGTTTTCGGCCCGGGCTACCTCGGCCACATCATTGAAGTCGGCGACAATCCGACTCCGCCGGCCGACCAGAACGACGGCCGGTGGGTTGAAGGCCCAGCGCCC
>DATKYA010000319.1:0-4837 GCA_035528775.1 Planctomycetota bacterium
CGTGCCATCTGTGGCCTTGGGCTGTGCTTCCAAGCAGGCTGAGGGCGTTGGATTTCCGGGCGAATGACCCCGTGATTTGACGCCTGCAAAGCCTGCCAGCCCACTGGGAGAAGGAAGAATATGTCACTCAAGTTGCAGTCGTTTCGGAAGTACCAGAAACCGTTGATGTTCGGTCTGGCGGTGTTCCTGATTGCCGCATTCGGTATCCCGTGGGACGATCTGTTTGGCGGCCGGGCCCGCATGATGGCGGGCCGGCCCGACGGCGTGGCGTTCGAGGCGGGTGGCCGCAGGGTGAGCATGGAGGACTGGACGCGCTTCGCCCAGCGATGGATGCGGTACAACCGCAGGGCGATGGAGAACGACAAGGATCCCGAGGCCACGCTGCGCAAACAGTTCATCCTCATCGGCGAGGCGGAGAAGGCTGGAATCATCGTGCCCGACGAGGAGCTTGCCCGCCTGATCTCGAAGCACGGCGATATCCGCCAGTACATCATCGTCGAGCTGCTCACGGCCAGGAAGGATGACTTCCGCACGAAAGTCGAAGTGAAGGCCGACGACGTGAGGGCTTATTATGATGAACACAAGGAAGACTACAAGCTCCCGGCCGAGGAAGGCAAGGAGGCGGAGTATCAGAAGTTCGAGGACGTGCGCGACACGATCGAGAGCATGCTGGCCGACGAGAAGGCTCAGAAGCTGATCGACGACGCGTTCGCGACTGCGCGCACGATCGCGAGCTCCGCCGGGGAGGAGGGCGGCAAGGCTTTCGACAAAGCCGCCACCGATACCGGCCTGGAGCGCGACGCCAAGGTTCTGTACGACGACGAAGACTTCATCAACCAGAACGTGTCGGGATACAAGGACGTGAAGGAACTCGTGAAGGATTCCTTCACGGCGCCGGTTGGCGAGGTCCGCGGGCCGTTCGACGGGCCTAATGGCAGGTTCATCTACCGCGTGTCGGCGATCTTCCCCGGCTTCGACGCCGACGGCGTCTACCAGAGCAAGGTTCAGGGCTGGAGCACCGAAACGATGTCGTACGGCGTGGTCAAGGACATGCCCTACGATAAGCTGGTCGAGCAAACGTTCAGCCTCCCGGCCACGATGTTTGAGCAGACGGTCCGCGAGCAGCTCCTCGTCGGCCGCTACCAGGACATGCTCTCAAGGGCGGTGAGCCTGACCTCCGACACGCTGGAGCAGGACTACATGCGGCGGCAGGAGAGGGCGAAGATCGACTACGTGTCGTTCGATGCCGAGACCTTCCGGAAGTCGGTGACGGTGACCGACGATGATGTGCAGAAATTCTACGACCAGTACAAGGACAAGCTCGCCCCGGAATCGGGGGGCCCCGGTTACCTGCAGCCCGAGACGGTGAGCGTGGAGTACGTGCTGGCCACCAAGGACAAGCCGGAGCAGTTGAATCCCGACGACGTGAAAAAGTTCTACGAAGAGAACAAGAAGAACTACCTGAAGGATCCCGCCCAGGCCGGCGACGATAATCCGGAATACAAGCCTTTCGACGAGGTGTCGGAGCAAGTGAAGACCGACCTGATCGAGAAGCAGTTTACCCAGAAGGTGGCGGGCTTGGAGACGGTGGCGGGCGCCATCGCCCGGCAGGCAGATGCCGGCGAGCCGCCGCAGATGCCCGAGCTGGCGCGACGCCACGGCCTCACCTGCAAGATGGCTGCAGACATCCGCATTGACGGCCGGGACTTCTACAAGATGGGAGCCGAGTTCAACCAGGACAGGGACGACGTGCTCAAGGCCATCTTCAACAAAGACTACAGCACCGAAGCTGAGCTGATGCAGCCGAAGGCGGCGAAGGACGACGAGCAAGCCGCCCGCCACAAGTTGGCGATCAGCAAGCAGATGCGGCTGAAATCGGGGGACGAGTACATCTTCCGCGTGGTCGACCGCCAGCCGCAGCGCGAGGTGCCATTCGCCGAGCTGACGCCTGACGTGCTCGCGAAGGTGCGGCGCGACAAGGAAACACAGAAGGCGCTCGACCGCTCCGAGCAAGAGGCCGCCACGATGGCCGCCACGATTCGCAGCGATGCCTTCGCCGCGTTCGCGAAGGAAGCCGGTGTGGATCCGAAGACCGTCGACCCGAAGTCGGTGGAGGCCGATTCCCCGCTGGCGAAAGCCGCGTCGGCACTGAAGGCCGGCGAGCTCAGCGGGATCATCGAAGACGCCGGCAAGCTCCACGTCGTGCTGTGCACGGGCGAAGGCGACAAGCTCTCGTGGAGCGTCATCTCGTTCGACCCCGACCAGACCATCGCCGGCCCCGAGCTGGCCGACGGCGAGATCGGCGATTACATCGAGCGGAACGTCGAGACCTATGCCGACATCGTGCCCCTCACCGGCAACGCCACCGTGCGCTACGTCGCCGCGAAGTATGAAGACGTGAAAAACTCCCTTCCGGAAAACGAGCAGGCCGACGACGCCAAAATGAAAGCCAAGGCCGATGAGCTGATCGCCACCGCCCTCGAAGAAGCAAAGAAGAAAACCAAGGACCTGAGCGAGATCGTCAAGGACACCCCGCTCACCCAGAAATGGGCAAGCGGCATCCAGTTCGACAGCTATGAAGACCAGGAGATCGTGGGCAAGGTCGAGAACCTCCCGCGCGTCATCCTCGGCATCAAGCAGAACGAATTCTCGGACGTGCTGAAGACCGACGAGGCCGTCCTGTTCGTCCGCGTGCAGTCCAAGAACCCCGGCAATGGCCAGGAGCTCCTCGCGAAGCTGTCCGACGAGGCCAAGGATCGCGTGAAGGCCGACCTGCAGAAGAAGAACGTGACCGGCTCGAAGAAGGAAGTGGCCGAAACTCAGCTCGCCCGCTACGCCGAGCAGGCGTTCCGCGAGGCACCCGACCGCCACATGATCGCGGTCGACGAGAAGGTGGACCTGGCGGTCGAATCGGAACGGGTGCTCAGCTTCACGGAGAAGGGCGCCTTCGCACCCGAGACGATCGAGAAGGTCATGGCCCTGCCCGAGAAGACCGTGAGCGACCCGATCGCCGAGGCAAACCAGGTGAGCATCTTCTACGTGCGCGAGCGCCAGCCGCTCGAGATGGCTGATGCCGAGATGATCGTGTTCGGCCCGCGCAACTTCATCGAGTGGAAGTCGGGCATGGACGGCGCGCAGTATCGCGACGATGCCCTGAAGTTGGCTCGCGAAGCCGCACAGAAGGTGGCGGAAGCGGCCAAGACTGCCGACTCGCTCAAGGCGGCCCTCGCGTCGGTCTCGAAAGACATCAAGACGGTCCTGCCGCTATATGCCATGCCGCGCACGATCACGCGTGCAGCGTTCGGTGTCCAGAAGAAGGCGTTCGACCTCAAGCCCGGAACCGTCTCCGACATCCTGGAGGAAGCCGGCAACTGCTTCCTGATCCGGCTGGACAGCATCAAGCCGTGCGGGGAAGCGAAGATCAAGTACGTGCGGGTATCGCCGACCGATTTCACGACCGACGAGGTGAAGGGCGACGACGCCCGCAAGCAAGCCGAAGAGGCGATGGCCGCCTTCCGCGAAGCCGCCGTCAAGGCCGGCTCGCTCGACGCCGCACTCGACGGCCTCAAGAACCAGATGGCTCCCGGCAAGGAAGTGAAAGTCGGCGAGACCGAAGACTACTTCAGCCAGGCGGACGCCATCCCCAACATCGGCCAGAACAAGGCACTGATGAACGCGGTCTTCGCCGCCAAGCCCGGAGAGTTCACCCAGGTGGTGAAGGACATCTCGTCGATCTTCGTGGCCCAGGTGGAAGACGTGAAGAATGATTCGGTGATCGTGGACGTCGTGCGTCTGTCCATAAGGCCGACGGCCGGCAGGCAAGCGGAGACGCAGGGCAGCTTCAGCGATCCGAACGGTCTGCCGAAGGAGCAGGTGAGCGAGTATTACGAGGAGAACAAGGAGAAGTACGTGCGCGACGAATCGCGCAAGATCGACTACGTGGTCGCCCGCGGCTCCGGCTTCCGCGAAGAAGCCGAGAAGGACGTTTCCGATGAAGCACTGCAGGCGTACTTCGACGAGAATAAGGCGAAGTACCAGGGCGGCACGCCCGACAAGCCCGAAGAGGCCAAGTTCGACGACGTCAAGGACAGGGTGAAGGAAGACTTCATCGCCGACAAGTCCGGCAAGCTGGCGGAAGAGGCCATCGCGAAGGTGAAGGATGACATCGCGAAGGACGACGCAAACGTCAAGGCCATCGCACGCAAGAATAAGCTCGAGAGCCAGACGCTCGACTTCAAGACGCAGGAAGAGGTCGGCAAGGACTACCGCATCACCGGCATCCCCGAGATCAAGTCGAAGCTCTTCACGCTCAAGAAGGGCGAGCTGAGCGATGTGTTGGCAAAGGACGACCAGCGGTTCCTGTTCAAGCTCATCGACATCAAGGAGCCGTACGTGCCCGAGCTGAAGGAAGTGGAAACCAGGGTGCGGGCGGACCTCGACAAGGAGCAGATGGCGGTTCGCGCCCTGGAAGCCGCCGGCACGCTGAAAGCCGATGTCGAGAAGGCCGTGGCCGACGGCAAGAGCCTCGAAGACGCGCTCAAGGACGGCATCACCTTTACGAAGCACATCAAGGCGAAGCTGCAGACGACCGACACGCCGTTCAGCAGGCGCGTGGCAAACCCCTATTACGGGATGTGGGAAGGCCAGCCGCGATACAACGGCGGGGCCACCCTGCCGAGCGACTACAGCCGCCGCGAACGGCCGAAGCTGACCGACACGGCGTTCGCACTCCATCGCGGCACGGTGAGCGACCCCATCCGCGAAGAAGGCGAGCTGCAGTCAGTCTACGTCATCGTGCTCCGCCAGCTCATCACGCCCGACAAGCCGGACGAGAAGA
>DATKYA010000320.1:0-7084 GCA_035528775.1 Planctomycetota bacterium
CGACAAATGCTCCGCTGTCGCCGCGCTCACACTCGCCGAGATGGCCGCCACTCTCAAGAAGGAAAAGCGGTCGATGATGGAATACCTCAACGACATCTACCGCCGCTACGGCTACTACAGCGAGATGCTGGAGGACCTGTACCTTCGGGGTCAGGAGGGCCTCGCACAGATTCGGAAGATCATGCGGGTGCTGCGGGAGAATCCGCCGAAGGAGATCGACGGCTGGAAGATCGAGCGGGTCACCGACTGGCTGACGCTGCAGGAGCGGGACGTGCAGACGAACGAAGTGCGCGGCGGCGTGGAGGGGATCAAGGGCGACCTGCTGCTTCTGCACCTGGAAGGCGGGGCACGCGTGGCCGTCCGGCCGTCGGGCACGGAGCCGAAGATCAAGTTCTACGTGGCCGTGCGGCGGGACGTGCCCGCGGGCATGGGCGACGCGGAACTGTTCGAATTCAAGCGCGACGTGGATGTTCTCGCCAAGGGCCTGATCTCGAGCATCGAGGGCCTGGCAAGGAAGATCACGAGCGAGTAGGGGCGGCCGCGTAAAAAGTGAAAAGGAAAAAGGAAAAAGTAAAAATCTGCTTCTGTCAGATTTCCTTTTCCCTTTTTCCTTCAGGAATGCGATCTATGCCTATGCCTTGGCGAGAGCTTCGCCAAGTGCCCGCAGTTTCGCGGTGGCGGCGGCGTCGGGCCGGCCTTTCACCGAAACGGGCTCGGCGGCTTTCTTGAGCTTGAATGCCTGAGCGATGGATTCCATGCTGGCGAGCGCGCGCCCGCCGCCGCCGTGCGTCAGGAACGCGCCGTACGGCTTGTCGGTCACCTGGCCCTGCGTCGGATAGAACGCGCGGTCCAGGAAGTCTTTCAAGCCGCCCGCCATGTAGCTGAAAGCGTCGTAGGAGCCGAGAGCCACGGCAGTGCAATCCAGCAGGTCCTGGGGCACCGCGTCGGTTGCTTTCTTCAACACCACATCGGCCCCAACGCTGCGGGCGCCCTCGGCCACGGCCTTCGCTGCCGCTTCCGTGTTTCCACTGAGGGAATAATACACAACCAGTACCTTGGCCATTGGCAGACTCCTTTCTATGGATGGCCAGTTTAGCAGCCGGCCCGTGGATTTTCAATGGTTTTGTGTAGTCGCTCCCGTGCACACGATGATCGCGGGACTGCCGCGGGAATCCACTCCCGCGCGGTGACCCCCACGCTGAATCCTGTGGATTTCGCGGGCCGCAATTGGTACGATAGACTGGTGATTCAGAAGCCAGAGCGCAGGATCCGAGGAGTCCGAACTCCCCGTCCTACGCATTTCGATTTCTGAATAGCGTCCTGATTCCGAGATTGTCTTCCGGGATTCGACCCAGCCTATGAAACTCAGCATAGAAAAACTCCAGGCAAACGACAAGTCGGTGCAGATTGTGAAGGTGGACGGCTATCTCGATGCGCACACGTTTCCGGGCCTGGAGCGGGTGCTGCACAAACTGATGAATGAAGGCGAACGCCACATCATTCTGGACTTCGCGACGCTCGACTATATCAGCAGCGCCGGGCTTGGATTGCTGTTGGGGGTTCAACGGCTCACGTCGCAGCAGATGGGCGGGCTGAAGATCATCAACATGCAGGAGCCGGTCCATCGTGTGTTCGACGTGCTCGGCTTTTCGCGGGTCATCGAGGTGTGCGCCAGCCGCGATGCCGCGATAGAAGCGTTTCGACGGACGACGTAGGGAATGGTGTTCGCGATGTCATCGGAACCGGGGAAATCTTCGGTAGTGGTCGAGGTGCCTGAACACCCCGCGTACCTGAGCGTGGTGCGGCAGGCTGTGGCGTCGATTGCCCGGCAGATGGGATTCGACGACGTGGAGATTCTCCAGCTCCAGATGGCCGCCGACGAAGCGTGCAGCAACGTGATGGAACACGGCCGGCCGAAGTCGGGCAAGATCAAGCTGAAGTTTCAGGCCCTGCCGGACAAGCTCGTGATGCAGGTGCGCGATCGGTGCGGGCGGTTCTCGCCGCTGGAACGAGGCCTTCCCGACCTCGACTCATACTTCCGGTCGCCCACTGGCCGCGGGCTTGGCCTGGTGATCCTCCGCAATTTTGTTGACGAGATCCGCCACAGCTACCGGCCAAACTCCGGTAACACGCTGAGTCTTACGAAGTACCTGAGCGGTGAGGAGAAGAAGGAAAGAAGATAAGAAGTCAAGAAGTTAAGAAGTTAAGAAGTTAAGAAGTTAAGAAGGGAAGAAGGCAAGAAGGTAAGAAGGTAAGAAGCCGGGAAGACAAGAATAGCACTTAGAAACTATCTCAGAAGGCTACCCCCATGTAGGGGCGGACGGCGTCCGCCCAGGGGCACACGCCGTGTGCCCCTACATGACCCAGTTGGACGTTTTGAGATAGTTTCTTATTAGCTTGTGGCTTGCCTTCCTGACTTCTTCGCTTCCCCACATGGCTTGCCTTCCTGGTTTCCCAGCTTCTTGACTTCTTGACTTCTTGACTTCTTTCATCGCCGTTCACTGCTGATCAAGGTCATGAAGATTCTCAGCTCGATCAACCTGGTCTGCCTGGCCTGCATCGTCGCGATCAATGCGGCATTCGTGGTGCATTCAAGACAAGGATCAGAGGGCGCGATTGTGCGGCTGTTGCCGATTGTGTCGTCCAACCTGTTTTTCCTCGCGATGTTCCTGACGCTGAGATCAGCCCTGACCCGGGTGAGGTCGCGGTATCAGCACCTTGAGCGGCGATACCAGAGCCTCCAGATGATCACCGAAGATCGCGAGGTGGAGGAGCGCATCCTCGAAACGCTCTCCGATGTGTCGGTGGAATTCCTGGAGAAGATGGAGCTGGAGCCGCTGCTGGAGCGTGTGTCGCAGGCAATTCACGAGATTCTGCGTGTCGACATTTCCGTCATCGAAGTATTCGTCGAATCGGGCGGCGAGGCAATGCGGTTCCTGCGCGGGCGAGACGAGCTGACCTTCGGCGATGAGTTCTATCGCGAGATTGTCGACGGGGGCAAGTCGCTGTTGGTGAACAAGCTCTCGGGCGACAAGCGGTACGATTCGCTGAGCGCCCAGGGGATCGAGGCGATCATTGTTGCACCGCTGCAATTGCACGGGCGGACAATCGGGCTGATGGCCGCGGCGGAAGGCTCCGACAGCATTGGCGGGCGCCGGCGATTCACCAGCCGCGATCTCCGCCAGCTCCACACCTTCGCCTGCCACGCCGCACTGCTGATCGAGACCACCCAGCTTCTCCGATCGGTCCGGAGACTGTCGCTGAAGGATGAATCGGGCGACCTGCGCGACCTGAAGGAGCGGCTGGGCCACGAGCGCGAGCTGCAGGAGCGCGAAATGGAGGTTGCCCGCAATATCCAGATGGGCCTGCTTCCCAGGGTCATTCCCCGCATCGGGAATCTCGTGCTCGAAGGCGAATCGCTGCCCGCGAAGGACGTGGGCGGGGATTATTACGACGTGCTCGACCTCGGCGGCGGAAAGTGGGGCATCGCGATTGCCGACGTGTCGGGCAAGGGCGTGCCCGCCGCGCTCGTCATGGTGATGACGCGCACGCTGCTGCACGCGGCCGCCCGCACGTCTGCGTCTCCGGCCAACGTCCTGGGAATCATCAACGCACACCTCTACCAGGAGACCGATCCGTCGGTGTTCGTTTCCATGCTTTATGGCATCTGGGACAGCGGCGCGTGTACGTTTGCCTATGCGAACGCGGGCCACGAGCCGCCGATACTCATTCGGGGGAACGCAGTGATGAGCCTGCCCAACGCCGGCGTGGCGCTCGGCGCGATGGAGCACGTGGCCGGGATCATCGAAGACAGAACACTGAAGCTGACCGACGACGATCGGTTGTTCCTCTTTACGGACGGCGCCACCGAGGCGAAGAACGAGCGCGGCGAGATGCTCGGAAGCGAGCGACTGCTCGACGCATTCAAGGCCGCCCCCGCCGGCAGCGATTCGCACCACCCGGCAGCGGTGCTGGACGCTATCAGGAGTTTTGCCGGCAACGCACAGCAGCACGACGACATCACGCTGGTGTGCCTAAACGTGACACGGGAAGTGGAACTGATCACATGAGTGAGGAATGAAGAATGAGGAATCAAGAAGGCAAGAAGACGCATCCGAAGGGATGGGCGACGAAGGCGGAAGAACGTAAGGTACAGCTCGATCGTGGCAGGCAGCGCTCTTCATTCTTCATTCTTCATTCCTCATTCTTCATTTTCTGATTATGCTCAGCCCTCGCGAGATCAAGGACAGATCGCTGCACTTCACCCGCCACCGGCTATGGCGGATGGAGCCGCAAAACACATGGGCGCATCGCGGGATCATGTTCCTGCGTTCGCTTGTGATGATCTGGCGGCACTTCAACCACGACAACTGCTTCCTCCGCGCAGGAGCTCTGGCCTACACCACGATCTTCGCGCTCGTGCCCGTGCTCGCGCTGCTGATCGCGATGCTGGGCGCATTCGCGCCGTTCCGCGAGTACGAGAGCAAGATCGTCGACTTCGTCCTCAACCAGCTCCTGCCGCCCGTGAAGGAGTCCCAGAATCCCCAAGCAACGCAGGACGTGGCCCTGCGCATCAAGAATTTCCTGCTGGAGAAACAGGAAGCTCTGCGCGAAGCATCCACCGCCATCGGGGCCGTCGGCGTGGGAGTGCTCGTGCTCAGCATCATCTCCCTGATGACCAGCATCGAGAAGGCATTCAACACCATCTGGCACGTCGACAAGCCCCGGACCCTGGTGAACCGGGTGATCTACTACTGGAGCCTGACGATCGTGCCGATCCTGGTGGTGATCTCGCTGGCGTTCGCGGCGTCGCTCACGAGCTCGAGCGCGGTGCAATGGCTGAAAACGCTGCCGGTAATCAGCTTCCTCGTGACGCACGAGACCACCACGCTCGTGGTCGGCGCGGGCACGCCGCTGCTGTTCATGTGGATCGCGTTCACCGCGCTGTACATCTACCTGCCGAATACGCCGGTGCGGCTGAAGTCGGCGGCGATCGGCGGGACGGTGGGAGCCGTGCTGTTCGAGCTTGCCAAATGGGCGAGTTTCGTGTTCAGCTCGCGGTTCATCCGCTACAAGGCCCTGTACGGCGCGTTCGCCGCGCTCCCCATCTTCCTGGTGTGGATCTATTTCGTATGGGTGATCGTGCTGCTCGGGGCGGAAGTGGCCTACGCGCACCAGAACCTGGGCGAGTATTCGCAGCTTGAGCGGATGCCGCGGGTGAGCCATTCCGAGCGGGAGCGGATCGCCATCCGCATCCTGGCGTGGATCTGCAGGCGGTTCCACGTGGGCGAGCCTGCCCTGCATCCGTCGGAGATCAGCCGGCGGTTCGACGTGCCCGGCCCCCTGGTGTTCGAGCTGTGCCGGGCGATGTCGGCCTGCGGAATCCTCACCGAAGTGCGCGATGGAGAGGAGCGCTACCAGCCCAACCGCGACCTGTCGATGATCACGGTGAAGGACGTGGTCGACTGCCTCCGGCGCGGCGCCGGCGAGTACCGGTCTGAGCCGCAGCCCGACGAGCGGTTCGTCCTCGAGCTGTTCGCCCGGGGCGAATCGGTGGCCGACGAGGTTTTCGCGTCGACGACGTTCGCCGAGATCGCCGAGAAAATGGCTCAACAGGGATGAATGGTGCTATGCCTCACTGCTTTGCAGGCTCGTCGACGAACAATCCCAGGCCCTGCGGGTATTTCCTGCCGTCGCGTTCCTCCCATGCGTTTCCGCCCAGGCGTGTGATGCCGTTCCAGTCCGGCTTGGGGTAGGTGTCGGTTTCCTGGCCGATATCGAAGAAGAACGAGAAGTTGCCGCCCACGCCGGGGTAGCCGTCTGCGATGGTGCTTGCGTCGCCGAAGGTGCCTCGCTCGTAGATATCCGACCCGCCGAGGTGGTAGCTGACGGCGAAGGCCTTTGCGGCGCCCCAGCCGGTGTTGCCGCGCTCGTGTTTGCCATGAAGGTCGGTTATGAGGTCATTGCCGCCGAGGTCGATGAGGAAACCGATGCCGATGTCCCATGCGGTGCCTCCGCCGAGATTGGAGGCGCTGTAGCGGTCGTTGCCGGCGCAGTCGAGCAGGAAGCCGACGCCGCGGTGGCAGCCGTTGCCGAGGGCGTGGTTGCCCGAGAAGCCGGAGTGATTGCCGCCGTCGGGGCCGCGCTTGACGAACCAGGTGTCGTTGCCCGCGAGATCGATGGCCATTCCCATTCCGCCCGCGTATCCCGATGCCACACCGAAAGAGGAGCCGACGTAACTGTCGCTACCGGCGCTGTCGAACAGCAGGCCAACGCCTCCGCCAAGCGTGGGCACTACCTTGCGTCGGCCGCCTCTGCTCTCGACGCGCCAGCTCGAGCCGAACCCGATTCCGTGGCCGCCGTAGCCGTTGTCGAATTCCGTGCCCACGCTGTAGGAATTCTCGAAGGTGCCGAGGCACTGGTAGTGATCGTCGCCGGCGCGGTCGTCGAGCAGGCCGAAGGCGCCGTTGATGCCGGCGCCGATCGCGCCGGTGCCGGCGGCGTAGACGTCGTTGCCGGAGCAGTCGTGCAGCACGCCGACGCCGGACCAGAAGCCGGTTCCGAAGGAGTATTTCTGGCCGAGGTAGCAGTCGTCGCCGGCCTCATCGATGAGCAGGCCGACGCCGAGGAATCCGGCACCGAACGCGAAACCGGCATCGAGGGCGACTCCCGGCTCGTCGGGCTGGGCGGGATCACCGTAGAGGAGCACGTAGGGCACCAGCCGCGTGTCGACTCCCTCGGGATCGGGCAGCACGAGCGTCCGGCGGTCGTGCTCGCGCGGTTTGAACGATGGCGACGGCCCCTGCAGGTAGCGGTCGTTGCCGGCGCGGTCAATCAGGACGCTGATGCCGAGTATGCCGGCTGCCGGGCCGCCGACGCCATCGACGGCATACACGTCGTCGCCCCCAAAATCCACGATCACCCGCAGTGGCCGGGTGCCGAGCGTGTCCTCCGTGTTGGCAAAGATATAGTCATCGTCGCCACCGACGTCGATGATCGCGAGGACGCCAGCATCGGTGTAGCGGTTTGGGCCGGGGCCGCCCACGATGACGCGGCCATGCGGGGTCTCGATAACACGCAGCAC
>DATKYA010000321.1:0-6146 GCA_035528775.1 Planctomycetota bacterium
TGCGGATCGGGCACTACGGCACGGTGCTGCCGCCGGCGGCGAGCGAGTGCGTGCGGCTCGAGATCGGGCTGTCGGGCGTCGGGTCGGCCGCGTTCTACGATCCGAAGCTGATCAACGTTGCCGCGCTCGAGGGGGTCTACAAGGGCCGGGCGATCATCCGGCAGAGCGAGTATGACAAGCTTCCCCCCGGCCAGCGCGCCGGCCTGATCGTCAAGCCTGATTCGATGTGGTCGCTCGCCGGGCTGCGGTTCCTGATCACCGGGTACATCCCGGTGGGCGACTGGCTGAACACGGCGGTGGCGTGGTCTGCCCCGATCGTGCTGTTGCTGATGGGCACGCTGGCGATCAACGTGCTGCTGCGGCGGCAGTGGGCGGAAAGCGAGCGCTACGCATTCCCGCTGTTCCAGATTCCGCGAGCGATCATGGGAAGCGAGGACGAGCCGGGGGCGGCGCCATTCGCCGCGGTGTGGCGAAACCGCTACCTGTGGGCCGGCTTTGCCCTGGCCGTCGCATGGGGCCTGATGAAGGGCTGGCACTTCTACAACCCCAAGGTGCCCGACACGTCGATCAAGGTCTCCCTCAACCAGTATCTGACGGATCCGAACTGGGGTGCGATGTGGCAGACCGAGTTTACCGTGAGTGCCCTGTTCCTCAGCATCGCCATGTTTTTCGAGCTGAACGTGCTGGGGAGCATCGTGATCGGGTTCCTGGCGTACCGGGCGCTGTTCTGGGTGGGCGAGACGACCGGCGTCAAGATGTACCGGGGCTACCCGTGGCGCTACGAGCAGGCGATCGGAGCGTACCTGGGCTACGCGGCGGTGGTGGTGTTTCTGGCGCGCAAGTATCTGCGGGGCGTGCTCGCCGCGGCGCTCAAGAACGACCGCTCGGCGTGGCAGGGCGAGGCGCTGGGCTACCGCTGGGCGCTCCTGATGCTGCTGCTGGTATTTGTCGGGTTCGCCGCGTGGGCCGCGTGGCTGCACGTGTCGATCGTGGCGATCCTGATCTTCTTCGCGTTCCTGCTGTCGATCGGGCTGGTGGCGTCGAAGCTGCGGGCCGAGTGCGGCCTGCCCAACGGCTATTTCACGCCGTACAACGCCATGCTGTTCATCGCGCTGATCGGCGGGATGGGGCTGTTCGGCGCGGACGGCCTGCTGTTGTGCTCGATCATGTCGGGCTTCCTGACGGTCTCGGTGTTTTTCTTCATTCCGGGCGCGCAGATGGAGCTGCTGGAGTACGGGCGGCGATATCGCGTGGTGCCGCGGCACCTGGTGGTCACGGCCGTGATCGGCGCGCTCGGCGGGCTGTTCATCGGCGGATGGGTTTTCCTCTCCAATTCGTATTCGATCGGTGGCGAGAACATCGGCTATCAGTGGTCGTACAACCAGGATTGGTTCTACTGGACCTACAAGATCCAGCTCGCCACGGCAGACAGCCAGTTGGCGTCGGGCCAGGCGTCGGCGGGCGGGCTGGAGCCGAGCACGTGGGCGTACGTCTACGGCGGCAGCATCACCGTGGTGCTGGCCGTGCTGCGGCAGGTGTTCAGCGGGTTCTGGTTCCACCCGATCGGCTTCATTCTTGGGTCGTCGCACATGCTGGAGTGGGTGTGGGGGAGCGTGCTGGCGGCGTGGGCGATCCGGTTCGTGGTGCTGAAGCTGGGCGGCGCGGCCACGGTGCGAAACAAGCTGATGCCGTTCTGCGTGGGGATGTTCCTGGGCGTGCTGGCCGTGGCGATTTTCTTCAACGTGATCGCGGTCATCCTGCGAAGCCAGGGCGTGGAACGCATCTACGGGGTGCTGACGTAAGGTTATGAGAAGCGCGAGCACAAGCCGGTTGGCGGGCGTAGCGTTCGGTGCGGCATTCGTCGTGCTGACGGGCGTGGCGGTGTCGATTTTCCTGGCCGCGTTTGCGCCCAAGCCTCATCAGAAGCCGGTGGAGCCGTTTTTGGCGTACGATCCGGCGGCAATGCGGGATGCAGTGCGGCCCGAGCGGGTGCGCGAGCGGCTGGAAGCCCTGCTCGCGTGCGGCAGCCGCTACATGGGGCAGCCCGGCTTCGATGCCGCTCAGCAGTACATCCGCCGGCAGTTTGAGCAGGCGGGGCTGACGCCGTGGGAGCACCACCTGACGAGCGTGGCCCCGCACACGACGCGGGCGGAGCTGTCGATCGACGGCACCGTGCAGGACGTGCGCCTGTACCCCTTCCTGCCCAACCACATGCAGCCGATGAACACGCCCGATGGCGGCCTGACCGGCGAGCTGGTGCTGCTCGGGTCGGACGTGCTGCGCAACCGCCGGAGCTTCACGGGCTGCATCGGTCTGCTTGACGTTTCCGGGACGGCTCCTCCCGACTACGGCTACGATTGGGCGCGCTACGCGCAACTGGGGATTTCGGCGCTGATCGCCGCCCATCCCGACGGCCTCGACGCAATCAAGTGGGCGAAGCTGAAATCGATGGCCTACGGCCGCAATCCCGTCAACTACGTGCGGCTGGCGGCGTCGCCCGAGATCGTCGCACTGGCGGGGCGGACGGTTACGCTGCACGTGCGGACGGCCTATCGCCCGGTGGACGCGACGACACTGGTGGCGCGGATACAGGCCGGCACGCCCGCCGCCGAGGCCGTGGTGATCCCATCATCGTACGACGCCGGCTCGCTGCTGCCGGACTCCGCCCCGGGGACCGCCCAGGCGCTGCCCGTGGCAATGCAGCTTGCCCTGCTCGACGGCCTGCTCCCCTACCGGGAGCAGCTCCGGCGCGACGTGATCTTCGTCTGCTTCGGGGCGCACACGATGGCCCAGGACAGCCAGAACCGTTTGCTGGCGGCGCTCGGCCGGAAGACCAATCCCGCCGGCCGCGCCGAGGAGCTGCGTACCGAGCGAGCCGGCAACGAAGCCGCACTGAAGCAGGTGGAACAGTTCGCCGGGCTGTTCGACGACGAGCAGTTCTTCCGCGATCCGGACGCGACCGCGAGCCGCCTGCAGGCGATCGGGCCGGCCGCCGGGCTGTTCGACCAGCAGTGCACCTACGTACGCAACACGATCGTCTTCGAGGTGTCGGAGCAGCGGCTGCAGGCGAAGGTCGCGTTCGACAAGGCGCCCGAGACCGAGGAGGCCGCCTACGCCGCCGCTCGCAAGCGGTATGACAAGGCGTTCGCCGCGGCAGGCCACAACATCGCCAAGCTACTTCGCGAGCAGACGAACTACCTCGCCGAATACGACGTCCGCGGCAGGATGAAGCAGCGCTTGGCCGACCTGCTGGCGTATCACCGGCAGCAGCAGAAACGGCTGGACGAGGAGCTCGCTCTCAACAAGCTGTTTGCCGGCTACGACAGCATCGTGGTGCTGTCGCCCGAGCTGACCGCGAAGGACGGCGGGGAGGACGCGGCGTCGGTGAGCTTCACGATGGGTGCCGACAGCGACTACACCAGCGAGCACCCGGTGCTGTTCCGCAATCACCTGCTGTCGGCCGTCCGCCAGACCGGGCTGGAGGGGAAGGCGGCAATCTCGTTCACCGGCGCCTCCCACGGGGGGACCATCGCCTCGCAGACCGGCCGGATTCCCGTGGAGAGCAGGTTGTGGCAGCGGTTTTCGTATCCCGCGTTCAGCCTGGTCAACACCGACCGGGCGGAAGCGTACACGCACTGGTTCGACCCGGTGGAGCTGCCGTGGGTGCGGCGCATGGACGGGATGGACCAGTCGCTCGCGCTGCTCGGCGAGTGCGTGCTGTCGGCCGCATTCGGCAACACGCGCTTCCCCGGCGTCAAGACGCTGGAAACGATCCCCACGTACAACGGTTACGTCTACGTGGCCAACGTTGGCCAGTCGATCCTGCCCAACTACCCGATGCCGGGGGCGCTGCTGGGCTGCAAGACGAAGGACGATTTCCTGCCCGGCTACTTCGACCGGCTGTTCTTCCAGACCAACTCGTACGGCCGCTACCGGTATCCGTACTGCGCCACGGTGTTCGGCGACACCTGGGACTACTCGCCCGACGCGGCGATCTATGGGGCGGACGGGGTTATCAGCCACATCAAGGACTGCGGGCTGTCGGCACAGTCGATCTACAAATCGATGAAGCTGGGCGGCGCGCAGGCTTCCGACCAGGTGAACCTGTCGCTGTATCGTGCGGCGCCGGTAACGCTGCTGGACCTGATCAATCCGCAGACGCTGAAGCCGTTTGCCGGGGTGGCGTTTCTGCGCAGCCGCGGGCTGACCGCCTTTGCGAACACCAACGTATTCACCGAAGGCGGCATCACGACGACGTTCATCAAGCCCGACGAACGCTTCTACGTGACGCTGAACGCGGGCAGCCCGGAAAACGAGCTGACGCAGTCGATCCGTGCGTTCATGCTGGGCACGCGCGCACAGGCCGTGGGCGCGGCCGACTCCGGTTCCGGGCAGCCGCAGACCCCTGCCGACGACGGCCGCGAAATCCGCGGAGAAGGCTACCTCGCGCAAGACACGCCCCTCCTCCTGGACGTCCCGCTCGAGATCGCCCGCAGCATGATCGAGCTGAACGGCCGCCGCCTCGCACTCCAGAACGGCGAGCACTACAGGATGGCCGACGAGCGGGCCGAGACCTTCCACAACACCGCCGTGCAATTGCTCGAGGAGGCGGAATCGGGCGAGCTGCCCGAGCAGGAGACGCTCCTTGTCGCCCGCGACGCCGCCACTTACGCGGAGTCCAATCATCCCGTGCTCCGCAAAAACATCTACGAAGCCGTGGTGGGCGTGCTCTGGTACCTGGGGTTGCTCGTGCCGTTCGTGTTCTTCTTCGAGAAGCTCGTGTTCGGTTTCGCCGACATCCGCAAGCAGTTGGCCGCGGTGGCGATCATCTTCCTGATCGCGTTCGGGCTGTTGAAGCTGCTGCACCCGGCGTTTGCCATGATCAGGTCGTCGCTGATGGTGCTGCTGGGGTTCGTGATCCTGCTGATCTCGCTGGGGATCACGGTGCTGTTCTCGAGCAAATTCCAGGAGAACCTCGAGGAGATCAAGCGGCGGCGCGGGCGCGTGACGGCCGCCGAAGTGAACAAGATGGGCGTGCTTGCCACGGCGTTCCTGCTGGGGCTGAACAACATGCACCGCCGCCGCGTGCGCACCTGGCTCACCTGCGCCACGCTGGTGCTGATGACCTTCGTGATGATCTCGTTCACGTCCGTGCAAAGCGATCTGGTCGACACGCAGACGGCGGTGGGCAAGGCGCCGTTTTCCGGGCTGGTGGTCAAGAACGAGCGGTTCGAGCCGATGGCGGAAGGCGAGGCGTTCGCCCTCAAGAGCAAGTACGGCTACCTGTGCGAGGTGGCGCCGCGCCACATGTTCGTGGGCACCGAAGACTGGACGTCGCGCAAGCGGTACAACCCGCAGGTGCGGGTGACCTACGGCCCGGACGAAGCCCAGCTCCGCGAGGCGACGCTCGACAGCATCGTGCGGCTGTCGCCCGCCGGGCCCGTGGCCGAGCAGATCAAGCTGCTGACCCACCGCGGGTGGTTCACCAGGCAGCAGGCCGAGGCAGAGGAGGGCCTCGTGCCAGTGATGATAAGCGACGCCGCCGCACGCGAGCTTGCCATCACTCCCGCCATGGTCGATGCGCCCGGCGATCTGGTCGTGAACGTGAACGATCAGCGCGTGCTGCTGTACGGCATCTTCGAGGCGGAATCGCTGCGCCGGGCGCACGATCTGGACGGCAAGAACCTCCTGCCGTTCGACGTGACGGCGCTGCGCGAGCTGAACCAGAACGCGCAGATGAACATTCTGGCCGAAGACGATGACCCGCGGATCGCCCCCGAAAAAATCCTGCTCGCACCAACCGGCCGGTGGGAAATCCCCGTGGGCAGGAGCGTCCAGATCATCCATTCCGTGGCGGTTGTTTTCCCGCCCGATTTCGGCTACCGCCGCAGCAAGGAGCTGATCGACCACTACCTGGAGCAGACGGGCCGGATCACGTACTACGGCCTGGACGGATTCACGTTCTTGGGCAGGCGAGCCCGGGCGAGGACGGTCGACGGCCTGGTGGAGATGCTGATCCCGCTGGTGATCGCCGCGCTCACCGTGCTGAACACGATGAAAGGCTCGGTGTACGAGCGCAAGGACGAGATCTTCGTGTACAACTCGGTGGGGATCGCGCCGCGGCACGTGTTCTTCATGTTTTTCAC
>DATKYA010000322.1:0-4393 GCA_035528775.1 Planctomycetota bacterium
GCCTTGCCAACGCCGCTATTGTGAATTTCCGCCAGGAACGCCCGCGCCCGCCGCACGTCGATCGACTTCGGATCGAAGTCGTCCTCCACGCCCAGGAAATTCAGGAACTGGATGATATCCGCGCTGTAGGCGCGGCACGTCTCAGGCGACGCGTGCCGCTCGAACTCGAGATACCCCAGGAACTCGTCCAGCAGGTCCGACATGGCTAGCCATCCGTAGCAGTCGTTAGCAGGCAAATCCGGGTAGGGGCGGGTCCCCGTGCCCGCCCTCTTCCGCCATCGCCAGTGTCCAGTCAAACGGCAGTTTCCCTCACCCCATCCCCCCACCACCCCACCTCCCCACCTCCCCATCCCCCCACCCCTTCATCTCCCCCATTATAGCCGCATGTGCCGCAGGATCAAGAGCAGATCGCGCCAGGAAAAACTGAGGTCGTCGTTTTCGGCATATTCGACGAGTGTGGAGATGAATTCGGCTTCGCGGCCTTTCCGATAGCGGAAGACATAAAACTCCTTGTCGCGGCCCAGCGCCACGCACGGCAGGGAACGATCGCGCAGCAGCCTGTTGCGCATCATCGGCTCCTGTGGAAAAATGAGGGGGAAGAATACGGCCATATTCTTGTTTCGGATTTCATGCGGAAAAATTCAACAGCAGGGTTCACAGGAATGGCATCAGGCGCGGGCAGTCCACCTCGTCCACGTGGTCCACTTCGTCCACTCGGTCCACTGCATCCACGGCCTGCCTCACTCCCCGATGTACGCCCGCACCTTGTCCAGCAGGTATTGCGGCTCGAATGGCTTGGCGATGAAGCCGTCGGCGAGCTTCGGATCCACTCGCTGTGCGGGCATGGCCGTGACGAAGACGATGGGAAACCGCTTCAGCGAGCGCTCCTCAAGGATGCGCACCACGTCGAAGCCGTCGGTGTCCGGCATCATGATGTCCAGCAGGCACAGGTCGATGTGCTGGTTGCGTTCGACGGTCTGAATGGCCTCCTCGCCGGAAAGACAAACCACGACGTTGTAGCCGCCGCACTCCAGGATATCGCGCTCCAGGGCGGCGATGGCGGCCTCGTCTTCCACCACGAGCACCGTCTTGTGGTCGAGCGGCAACTCGCACTGCGACGCGCGGTAGCCCTCCAGCACGCTCTGCAGCGTGGGCAGGCCTTCCTGCTCCCACCGCTGCTCGATCTCGCGCTTCACCCGGTCGTTGAACGCCTGCAGCTCGCGGAATTCGTGGCTGCCCGGCACGTTCGGATCCACCGGGAAGTGGCGGTCGTGCGTGTCCACCACGAACACGAAGTCCTCGCCCCCGGCGCAGCTCACCAGGCCGAGCTTCATGTGCGGGTAGCGCTCGTTGCCCAGCCGCAGCAGATACCGGGAGATCAAGCCGTGCTCGCCGGGGACCTTCTCGAAGTTGTCCATCGCGAGGACGTTTTCGAGCGCGTCGTTGGGATCGAAGTTCATGCGCGCCAGCACGTGGTATGGCGGCTCCACCCCCCGGTACGCGCACTCGATATATGTTTCTGTCGCCCGGTGCAGCATCCGGGCCGTGATCGTCTCGATTTTCATACGCAAACCCAGTAGTGCTTATCGGCACATCCTATTCATTGTAAACCGCAGGAGCCGATTTTACAAGGGCGAGTTGGGGAGTTGACGATGGGGTCTGTCGGGGTCTGTCGACGTCTGTCGAAGTCTGTCGGGGTCTGTCGTGGTCTGCGAACGATTTCCAGGCGCGGTAGGGGCGGGCTTCCGTCATCTTCGGTCGCGGCCTTGAGCGCGTGTCCTCCTGAAAATGCTCAACGCGAACGAAGATGGCGGAATCGCCCGCCCAACTTGTCGAGCATCGATTGTACTGACTGGCCAGATCCCTCCTCAGCTCGCCCACCAGCATCGCCAGGCGCGCAGGATGAGCATCTGGATCGCGCATACGGCAGGCAGAACCGCCAGCGCCAGGCGCACGCGGCGGGGATTGCCGAAAATCCTCGGGCCGAGTATCGACGCGAGCACGGCGTTGGCACCGGCGAGTGCCGCGCACAGCCCGGCCAGCCCCGCGATGTTCACGATCGCGGCCCCGCACCCGCAGCGCGCGGCCACCAGCGGCAGCACAGCCAGCACCGCGCCCCCGCCCAGGTACGCAAGCGTGTCGGCAAACGCCCAGCCGCCGCCCATGCGCGGGTTCAGCCTCGCCTTGATCACCTCGCCTGCCATGCTGCCGATCGCCTGACCGAACAGCGCCCCCACCGCGAATCGCGCCGCCAGCGGCAGTGCCGGCAGCCCGTAGAGCGACGCGAATCCCGTGACCCCCATCGCCGCCAGGCTGCCGATCTGCACCGCAAACAGCCATCGCGGCGGCAGCCCCGCCGACCGCCGCCGCACCGCCAGCGAGATCGCCAGCCCCGCCAGCAGCCCGGCATACACGCCCGAGCACCGCGGGCACAGCAGCGTACTCCCGCCCACCAGCTCGCTGAAACCCGCGTCTTCACCCCGGCATACGCAGCGGGCCAGCCAGTGCACCAGGTCGTTCATTTGTGTTCCTCCGCAGGCTCGGCATCGGGCTTGGTTTTGTGGAAGCGCTCGATGATCTCGTCAACGCACTTCCTGGCGGCATCGATCAGCTCGTCCTTCTTGTCCTCGTCGCCTTCCTTTTCGGCCGCTTCCAGATAGCACTTGAGCAGGGCGAGCGCGTGCTCTTCCGACTTGAACAGGACCCTGCTGGCCACGCCGTCCGCGCTGGCAATACCGACCCAGCTTGCGCCGTCCTTAAACCCGGCCCTGAAGGCGATCCACTTGCCATCGGGCGACCAGGACGGAAAGCGGTTGATCGGCGCCCCCGTGCAGCTTCTTGCCAGCAGCTTTTGTCCTCCCGTGGCAACATCGATGACCACAATGCTACTCGGATCTTCCGTCTCGAGACCGTGACACTCGCGAGCTGGACCATCGGCCGCGGCATTGCCGCGATCCTCATCGCCGGGATCATCCGCGTCTGGATCCGAATAGATGGCGCACGCTATCTTCTTGCCGTCTGGCGACCATGCCGGTGCTTCCGCATTTTCCGTCCCGGCGATCACCGTCGTCTCGCCGGTCGCGGCATTCACGCGCCAGACGCTCGCACATTTCCGGCCCTTGAGCGGAGCGCACACGCACAACTGCGTGCCGTCGGGCGACCACGATGGCGCGGTCGCGAGAAACTTCTCCGCCTCATCCGCCGTGTTGAAGCTGCACAGCCGCTTCTCCGTGAACTTGCCCGCCGATACCAGCACAACGGACAGCGTGTTTTCATCGGGAATTCCCAGTGCAGCCAGCCATTTGCCATCCGGCGACCAGTTCCCCAGAAGCAGGCCTTTCCTGCTCCACACCAGCTTGCCGTCGACAGCATTGACGATCAGCAGGCGGAAATCGTTTTCCTTGTCATCGGCCTTGTTCGGGTCCGGCACCGTCACCGCCGCCATTGTGCCGTCCGGCTTCCATGAGACCGTGACCCAGTACACCAGGCCGTCTTCCTCGCCGTTGATCCCCGGGAGCCGGTGCTTCACCGGTGCCTCGCCCGGCACGAGCGTGACGAAATACACCGCCCGCGGCTCCTGTTTCCCCCGCTCCATCTCCAGGAAGGCCACGCGCTTGCCGTCGGGCGAATACGCCGGAGCCGACAGCGCGGCAGTCGATTCGTACAGCTTCGTGCACCTCAGCGACACGATGTCGCCGCTCCATATCTCGTGTACTGCGACCTTCTCACCGTTCCTCTCCTCCTCTTGGCCATCGAGAAAAACGATCTTGCTGGAGTCCGGCGACCACGCGATTGGCGACCAGACGCACGCGAGCATGTAGGCCGCCAGCGCTATCAGGACCGTGAGTGCCAGTCGACGCGAAACAGTGGCAGTCATCGTGTTCTCCTTAACCTCGAAGTGCCGATGCCGAAAACGCATCAGTCGTCGTACCAGTCCGGTTTGATCGAATACACGGCCGGCGTGCCATCGCCCTTGCGGAGGCCGTGAAGCAGGCTTCGCCACACGATGCGCGCCCCGTGGCGAAACAATGCCCGGTGCACCCGGCGCTTGCGAGCGCCCGGGCTTGTGAGCACCCGCAAGTGGTGCCGCAGCCGCGCCAGGCTTGGCCGCATCGTTATCCTGCGGTAGATGCCGTGCAGAGCCTCCGCACGGAAATCACGCGTGTGCAGCACCGGCGTGTGGAAGTTGAACGCACGGAAATCGCGAGTCGCCAGCCGCCCATTCCCCTTCACCTCGTCCCACAGCGGCGTCCCCGGGTTCGGCGTGAGCGGAATGTAGAAGCCGTAGTCCATCCCCGACGTATGCTCGAAATCGATCAGCTCGCGCAGCGACTGCTCCGTCTCCTCCCACACGCCGTAGATCATCGTGCCAATCGTGTAGACGTGCGGGTAT
>DATKYA010000323.1:0-3181 GCA_035528775.1 Planctomycetota bacterium
TGCCGTCGCCGGCATCCTGGTCCCACACGGCCCACACGTTGCCGGCCGCATCGGCAGCGGCGGCGGGACGTGCCTGGGCCACGATGCCGGTGTCGCTGTTCACCTTGATGTTCCTGCCGAACGACCGCATCGCGGTGATGAACGAATACGCCTCCTGCTGCATCGCATTGGCGGCGGCGTCAGCGGCATCGAGCGTCACGGTCACGGTCTGCTCGTATTCGAACAGGTCGGACGGCTGGAAGACCAGCGATGTCGATGCTGCGGTGCCGATCCGGCGGCAGATTCCCCTGATGGCCTGCTGCCGCGCGGATGTGTCGTACATATCCACGACGGTCTCGTTGGCACCATCGAAGATCAGGTCGCCGTTGACACGCACGCGGAACGACTGGTAATCGACGCCCGATCCGGCGTCGGTGATGGTGACTGCGATCAGCGTGTTTCGCGGGACCTGGATACTGTTCTTCGCAGGGACGTAGCCGGAAGACTGGGGCGGGGCGATGTCGGTCACGGTCGTCGCGACGGCCGCCCCGGCGACGGCGGCGGTCTCGGTGCAATCGATCGAATACGTGCCGTTGGTGATCGTGCCGCCGTTAACGATACTGCCGCTGCCGGTCACCTTCACCAAGAACGACACGGTGGGATACGGCGCGGCGGTCTTGGCTGCCACGGCACCGATGGACCACGTGACCTTCCTCGCGATCGCGTTGTATTGGCCGCCGTTGCTCGCGCTGCCGATCACGTATGACGCGTTGGCCGGAATGGTGTCGGAGATGACGACACCACTGGCCGGGGCGAGGCCGGTGTTGCCGTAGCTGATCGTGTAGGTGATGTTCTCGCCGGGCTTCACGGCCGCGGGCGACGCGGCCGCGGACACCGTTAGAACCGGCAATGCCGTCGCGCTGAACGTGTTGCTGTCGGCCGGGGCCAGTCCATCGGCCTGCGCGTGCAGCTTGAACCCGGTGCCGGCGCGGGTTATGCGAAGATCGTCGAAGGTGGCGGTTCCAGCGGCGGCAGTTCGCGTGGCGGTCCCGACGAGTGTGGACCCGCTGCCGGCGCCTCCGGTGAGGCTGACGGTGACTGGTGCTGCGGCCGTCGTCGGGTAGTCAAATGCATCCAGCAGGCGCACGGTCGGACTGGGCGATATCACCGGGGTCGCGCCCTCCGTTGCGACGGTGTTGCCTGGTTGCTGGATGAACGCCAGTTTCGCCGGTGCACCAACGATCCGGAACGTCGCATTGCCGTCATCTGTCACCGAGGGGACGCTTGTGGATGTGACGCGCACCCGGCACGCGCCGGGCGTGTTCGGCACCGTCCACTGGTAGCTGCCGTCGTTAGGCGTGGAGGCCGTGATCTCGATCCAGTTCCCGGCATCCACGTTGTACTCGAGTTTCACGTTCGCACCGGGTGAGCCTGTGGTGTCCCATCTGATCTCGTGCGAGGTGCCCTGTTCCCATTGTTCGCCGCCATTCGGTGCCGCGAGGGCGAGCGAGCCGAGCTGAGTGGCTATGGGTGTGGCGGGATTTGCCCGATTGAAGTTCAGTAAGAACCGGAAATCCTTGCCGGGGGTGTCGAGCACCAGCACGGTATCGTTTCCCTGTTGCTGGATCTGCGCGGTGACGGATGGCCCGGCCGCGGTGGCGTAGGCCTCGAGAACCGTGACGAAGGCAGCGGACGCCGCCGGCGCCTGGTTCGACAGCGACAGTATGTCGGCCTGCCTGACCACACTCCCCGAGCGATCCTGAACCGGCTGCTTGGTCGCCAGTCCAGTGACGCCGGCCGGCAGGAGCGACGTGATCCGCAGCGCGCCATTCTGGCCCGCCGTCCTGTAGGTATTCCCGCCCAGCGATTCGAACACAAAATCGGAATGAAACAGCAGTTTGAACGTGGCCGGTGCCGCGGCCTGTACCTCGTCGATGATCACCCAGCACGACGGCCTGCAGTAGATCACGTGGCGGAGGAACTTCTGGAGCCCCGCCTGTGGCCGATAGGCATCGGCAGCGTCGGCCAGGATGTAGTCGTAGTCGTCTCCTGCCTGGGCGAGCAGGATCGATGCCGCTTTCTTCGTGATGAACAACTCGGGATCAGCGAACCACATTGCGCCCTCGCCACGCTGGCCGATGTCGTTTACCAGCAGCGTGTTGTGGTATTTCGTATACCTGTTGGTGACGCCGTTCTCGACCAGCAGCCAGTCGCCGAAGGCGAATAATTGGAGGGACCCGGCATCGGGATAGGCATGCGCGGTTCCCGGATCATACGCAAACTTTTCGAGCGCCCATTTGCCGATGGGCGACCCGCACTTGAAGCCCGTCACGGACTCCGTGCCATTCCAGCCGGACCGCGTGAACACGATACCGAGGTCGTCGAAATACCTGAAGAGCGGCAGGTCGGACGGCGCCGCCGTTGCCTGGTCACGGTCGTGCCACAGGAGGTTCAGATAGCAGGAAGTCGTCTGCGTGATTCTGGCTTCGTGCGCGGTGTTTGCCAGCCATTGTGCGTGCGAGTCGTTGTATTCCGCCGCCAGCCTCCTGAGAAGGAAGTCCGGGCCGTACCAGTCGTACCGGAAGCCATCGCCGAAGACCATCATGTTGGATGTCCTGCTCCAGCTATTCCGGGGCAGCATGGAATACAAGCGGAACGAGGCGGCGTTCCGGAAGCAGTCGCTGTCCGAGAGGAGATCCTCATTTAGCAGCGTCTTGGCAAGGTGTGTGAATTTCAGCAGCGACTCGATGCCGTAGCCCCAGTAGGGCATGCCTTCGTGGGATGTTCCGTCAGGCGGCAGCGACAGGAAGCTTTCTTCGATTTTCTCCAGCGGCAGCAGGATGAAACCATCGACGTTGTCGACATCCCCGTACAGGGCGAAGCCGGCGGCCGCAAGGCCGAGGCAGTTGGCCCAGAGGTGGTTGTGGCGGTAGCTTTTGTGCCACCATACCTGCCGCTGGAGGAGTTTGTCGAACAATGTTCCTCCGCGCTTTTCGATGCATGCTACCACAAGCTGCTTGGCGGGAGTGTCGAGGTGAGAGTAGAGCCAGTCGTAACCGACGGCAAGCCCCTGGAGGTTATGGGCAGCGGCGAGATCCGTTCCATCATCCGCCCCCAGCCCCCACGTGGGATATCCGACGGTCGTGAGCATGAAGAGTCTGGCACCGGTCAGATACTGCTGCTGCCCGGTGACCAGGTAGGC
>DATKYA010000324.1:0-10050 GCA_035528775.1 Planctomycetota bacterium
CCTTCATCGCCAACGACGTGAGCGATTGACCGGGCGACGCGGCGGAGTCAGGAGGTGCTTGAATGGTTGTGGCGTTGCGGCGACTCACGTTTCCCCATTCATTCCGTTGTGCTCTCGCACGGGTGCGGGTGGATTGCATCAGTGCCCGCAACGATAACCGGCATGATCTCCTTTCACACATTGCGAGAGCTGCTGCGAGTTGGCGGCCGAAGCCGCACCGTCGGCGCCAACCCAACAATCAGGATGCCGGTGGCCGCGCTCCGTACCGCGTGGGATGCATCCGAGAGGCGTCGGCTATTCCGGCAAAGCCATACCCGATTGGGGTATGCGCGATGTTTGGCTAGTGTGCCATCTTCTATTGCTGCACGCGCCGGCTGTCTTGCAGAAAATTCATCTGCCGGCCCCCGATTTTCCATCTTGAAAGGTCGGGCCATGCCGATATAATTCTGTTAGAGGCCGCAAAGTCAGACGTCTATACTTATGTGTGCTAAGCTAGGTAAGGAACCGTGCCGGGGTACCAGCGTGTCATGTTGTTCAGAGAATAGGAGACAAGGAATGAAAGCAGGGATCTTTTGCCGGCAGTCCGGGGCGTTCGTTTTGGCAATCATTTTTCTGTCATCATCGGCCCTGGCAGCCAACGACTATTTTGTGGACGCGTCGAACGGAAACGATGCCTGGTCAGGGACGTTGGCCGGCCCGAACGCCGCTCGCACAGACGGACCATTCGCGAGCCTGGAGCGGGCACGAGACGCAATTCGGGCACTGAAGGCCGCCGGAACATTTCCACTGGCGGGCCTCACGGTGTGGATCCGGGGCGGGACGCTCAACCGCTCGTCCATCTTCCTGCTTACGTCGCAGGATTCCGGCCTGCCCGGGGCTCCCGTGGTGTGGCGGCGGTACCGCGACGAGCAGGTGCGGCTGACAGGTGCAAGGCCAATCACGGGCTTCCGGCCCGTCACGAGCTCCGCCGTGCTCAATCGCCTCCCGGCGGCGGCCCACACGGCCGTGCTCGAGGCCGATCTGAAAGCTCAGGGGGTGGCAGAATACGGCACGCTTCGCTCACGCGGGTACCTGTGGCAGAAGGGGTTCAACATCTCCGCACTCGAGTTGTTTGTGAATGACCATCCGCTGCAGCTCGCCCGCTACCCCAACGCCGGCTATCTGCGGACCGCCGGCGGCAGCTCGACAAACGTGTTCTACTATTCCGGCACGCGGCCCTCCGGCTGGGCGAACGCCGCCGACCGATGGGTCCGCGGCTACTGGGGTACCGACTACGCCGACAGCCACGAGAAGATCATCTCCCTCAACACCTCAACCCGTTCAGTCACCACCGCGGCAGTCGGCGCGTACGGCTACAAGGCGAACGCCCGGTATTATTTCTATAACGTTCTCGAAGAACTCGACTGCCCCGGTGAGTACTACGTGGATCGGGTGAATGGGATCGTCTATCTGTGGCCTCAGGAGCCTGCGGATGTCTCCCGAGCGGTGGTGACGATGCTGGAGCAGCCCGTGATCAAGCTGCAGGGCGCCTCCAACGTCGTCATCCGCGGGCTGATCATCGAAGCCACCCGCGGCGACGGCGTGCTGATCGAGGGCGGCGCCGACAACACCATCGGTGGCTGCACCATCCGCAACGTCGGCGGCGTCGGCGCCGTCATCAAGGGCGGCCTTCGCAACAGCATCGTCAGTTGCGACATCTACGACGTGGCCGAAAATGGCGTGCTGATCGACCGCGGCCGCGAGCACAGGGTGCACAACTGCGAAATCCACCACTGGGGCCGCTGGACCGCCTCCTACCATCCCGCCATCCAGTGCGGGATGTTCTACACCGCCTTCGTGGACGACTACAGCCATCAGGTGACCCACAACTACATCCACGACGCCCCCAACATGGCCATCCAGTTCTTCGGCAGCAACCACCTCATCGAATACAACCTCATCCACAACGTCTGCGGGGAGATCTCCGACCAGGGCGCCATCTACTCCATCGACCGCGAAAACCGCTACTCCAACAACATCATCCGCTACAACCACATCCATCACATTCGCACCAACATCGCCACCACGATCCAGGGATGGACCGCGTGGACGATGGGAATCTACCTGGACGAGCAGTCGAGCCGGGACACGGTTTACGGCAACATCGTGGTGGACAATCGCGAGTACGGCGGGAACATCTGCTACCTGGCGTACTCCAACGGCGGCGACGACCTGGTGTTCGAGAACAACATCCTCATCAACGGCGACCCAAACTTCGCCGTGGGCTACTGGGGCACGCCGCAGCGTATCCGCTTCACCCGCAACATCAGCAGCGGCGGAACCTTCCTGAAGTTGCTGAGCGTCAGCCCCACCGTCATCACCTTCGAGGGCAACCTGGTCGATAACGACCCGATGAGGGTGCTGAACGGCACCAACGTAGTCGGCAAGGACCCGCTGTTTGTGGACAAGGCGGGCGGGAATTACCAGTTGCAGGCGAATTCACCCGCGCTGGCGCTGGGCTTCAAGCAAATTCCGCAGCACCTGATCGGCCTGATAGAAGATGAGTACCGCACGCCGGATAACCCGGCCCCGAACCTGAAGCCGATCGGCGCGAAGATAGCAAACTGGGGTCAGAAGCTCGCGTTTACCATCTCGGCCAGCGGCGGCACCGGATCCCTCACGTACAGCGCCCAGAACGTGCCGACCGGAGCGAGCTTCGATCCCGTCGCACGGCAGTTCCTGTGGGTGTCGGCCCGTGAACATGTCGGCAGCCATCACGTCCTGTTCGCGGTTTCCGACGGGCAGGAGTCGGCTGAGGAAACCGTGGGCGTCACGGTCACCGATCTCCCGCTGATCGTGCCGCCGAACTACGTGGCATACTGGCGGTTCAATGGCGACGCGAAAGACGTGACCGGCACCTACGACGGGACCCTTCTCGGCGGGCCATCGTATACCGGCGGAATCCTTGACGAATGCATCAGGCTCGATGGCGTGGACGACCGCATCGACTTCCCCCTGTCGCTGTCGCAGTCCACAGACCCCGCGTCCGATGGAGTCACCGCTGCATTGTGGTGGCGCCCGGAAGCCATCGAGGGCACGGGCACCTTGCACGACGAGGTGGTGATCGGCGGGTACTCCTACCACTGGTTCGTGAGCGTTCCCGGGAACGAGCCAACAGCGTACATCTACAATTCCACCGCCACGCTGTACAGGGTCCGCAGCACGATGCAGGTACAGCCCGGCACGTGGGCGCACGTCGCCGCCGTCTATGGTGCCGACCAGACCATCCGCATCTACGTGGACGGAGTTCTGCGGAACCAGGGCACGTGGCAGGGAGCCTTCACTCCCGCCAAGATCCGGATGTGCCTTGGCAACAGGGGCAACACCAACGTGCGCGGCCTGATCGACGAGGCCATCATCTACAACCGCGCCCTGAGCGGCGGGGAGGTCGCCGCCTTGCGCCTCGCGCAGATGAACCGGCCCCCCGTACTCCAGCCGCTGAGCGACGTGACCATCTTCGAGGGCCAGCCGCTCTCGTTCACGCTGGCCGTCACAGATCCCGAGAACGCCCCGGTGACGTACTCGGCCTACGGTCTGCCGCAAGGCGCCACCATGAACGCATCGACCGGCGCCTTCTCATGGCGGCCCACGTTTGCCCAAGCCGGCAGATACACGATCACGTTCACCGCTTCCGATGCGACCGCAACGACATCGATCACCTGCCTGATCACGGTGAAGAACGTTCCGCCGGGCGATCTGAACCACGACTGCCTGGTGAACATCGTGGATCTGATACTGATGGGCGACTTGCTGCGGACCAACCCTGCGTCCGGCAACAATTGGCTGGGCGATCTGAACGGCGATGGTGTCATAGACATAATGGACCTGATCGCGGTCCGGAACAACATGGGCCAGCGATGCCCGTAGGCCGAGCGTGGCCGATGCGGGGTACGCCAAAGTCGGGGATCACACGAGCAGGCGCGCAACGGCGCGAATGATTCGGAACTTGACATGCCGGTAAAACCGCGCTATAATTCCACTAGCGTGACGGCTGATGCCGCATCTGGCAGTACAGAACCCCGACAACCCAGGGGGACCAAGCCATGTCCGCACGGAACGGAATCCGAACAGCCGTGCTGGCCGTTGGTGTTGTTGTAGCCGTGATGGAGTCAGCCTGGAGCGACTGGGAGCCTCCGCCTCCGCCCAAGCCCGCCAGGATCAAGGCGGGGGAAGGCTTTCCGCCCGGCGGGCCGCTCCCAGGGCCCGTCACGCCCATCCGCCGCACCGAAAAGAAACGCGAACCCGCCAAGCCAGCCCTCATCGGCAAGATCCAGTATGGCAAGGAAAAATGGATCACGACTGAAGACGGCCGCCGGTTCAGCTTCCTCGATTGGCGGTCCGACACCACCGACATCTACCTCCTGCTGAATTTCGCCAACAGCAAGCTCGGCCTCAACTACCGCTACATCGAAACCACGCTCGCCAGTTTCTCGTGGAATCCCGCCGAGCTGCCCGTCCTCTACTTCACCGGCCACGACGACTTCACCTTCACCGACGCCGAGTTGAAAAACCTCGGCTGGTACCTGCGCGACGGCGGCACCCTCATCGGCGACGCCTGCTGCGGAGCCAATGCGTTCGCACTGGCGTTCGCGCGCAACGTGAAACAGGTCTTCCCCGACCGGCCCTTCCGCCAGATCGATCCCGCCGACCCGCTCTACCGGTGCTTCTATGAGATCGATGACGTCGTCTACAAGGAGGAGGGCAAAACGCCCGCCTCCGGCAAGCCAAACCTGCGGGGAATGAACATCGGCTGCCGGATCGCCGTCATCCTCTCCACGTACGACATGAGCTGCGGCTGGGCACAGCACGAGCATCCGCAGGGCAAGCGCATCGCCGCCGCCGACGCCACCCGCATCGGCACCAACATCATCACCTACGTGCTGGCCAACTACCAGTACGCGAAATGCTACAGCATGCAGAAAGCCTACCACATGGAGAATGTAGGGGCGGCTCCCCGCGGCCGCCCACAGCCGCGCGAACAGTTCGTGCTCGGGCAGGTCATCCACGGCGGCGATTGGGACCCCAACCCCACCGCCGTGCCGAACCTCCTCAAGCATCTGGCCGCCAATTCAACCATCGACGTCGCCTTCACCCGGGCAGACGTGGACCTCCGCAAGCTCGATGCCTTCCGGTATCCTTTCATCTACATGACCGGGCACGATGATTTCGAATTGACCGACCGGGAAGTGGCGTCGCTGAGGGGGTACTTCGCGAATGGCGGCGTGATGCTCGCCAACGCATGTTGCGGCCGGCAGGCGTTCGACACCGCGTTCCGCCGCGAGATGCGCAGTGTGCTGACCGGCTCGCCGCTGCAGCCCCTGCCGCTGGACCACCCGCTATTCTTCTCGCTCCATCGCATCCAGCGCGTGCAGTTCACGGAATGGATGAAGGATCAGAAGCCGGACGTGACCACACCGATGCTGGAAGGCGTGAGCCTCGGCGGCCAGCTCTGCCTCATCTACAGCCGCTGGGACCTCGGCAGCGGGTGGGAAGGAATTCCGCATCCGTATTCGCTCGGGTATCAGACGGAGGATGCTCTGAAGATCGGGGCGAATGCAGTGGTGTACGCGCTGACACATTGAGGGGAGGACGCGGGGACGCGAGGATGGGGGGAGGGGAGAGGAGAGTGGGAGAAGAGGGAGGGGGAACATTGAACATCGAACATTGAACATCGAACACCGAATGGAAGAGCAGCAGGGTAACGTTTGATAGGCAGCGACCGATCAGCAACGGAAAGATATTGGCATGAGAAAGGAGACCTGACCGATGGTACGGTGCACCCTCTTGCGACGGATAGGCTTTCCGCTTGGCCTGTCGATCGCAATGTTGCTTCTCGCCTACATCGCAGTTGGCCGCAGGCAAATCGCAATTGGATATCATCTTGCGATGCTGAGGATAGAGCACGGGAACCCCTGTTCCACTATGGAGAAACTGACAACGCTGTCGGAAAGCTTCAGCTTGCCCGCCGATGCGCTGGATAAATTGGACTTGCCAAAGTACAGATTGACCCATAGCGGCCGGTTGACAGCTTCGCTGCTGATCGTCAGATTGTACGGCGAGGAGGAAAACGAGATTGCCTGGGCGCTAGTCAGACATTACGGAGACGGATCGTTGACAGTGGTTGCCAGATACGGGAAGTTCCTGGGTTAAGGGGGATCGGTCTCCGTTGGATCAGAGTCCCGTAGCGACCACCAGCCTTACGGCGCGATGGCTGGTGAGCCCGACTTCATTCTGAATTCTGAATTCTGAATTCAGGCTCATTTCCCGCAGCACTTCTTGAACTTCTTCCCGCTGCCGCACGGGCAGGGGTCGTTCCTGCCGATCTGGTGCGGCCCGGCCGGAGGCGTGACGATCCGCTTCCCCGAATCCGCGCCGCGGCGTGACCCCTCGATCATCGTGCGGGCCATGGCCTCCATGCCGGGCATGGCGTGCCGGTAGAACTGCTTCCATCCCTCGCACAGCCAGCTCAGCTTGCGGGGGCTGTTGCCGGCATAGGTGCGGTGCTTCAGGCAGTCGCCCGCGCACAGCCTCACGTATTCGCACTCATTGCACCGGATGCTCCACGCGGTCTTGCGGGCGCCGAAATCGACGTACGCCTGCGATTGCTGCAACTGCTCCCACGTCGCGTCGGCGATGTTCCCGAGCTTCTTGTCGGCATCCACGAAGAAATCGCACGGGTACACGTCGCCGTTGTATTCCACCACGAAATACTGGCTGCAGTTGGTGCCCATGTGGCAGATCGGAGCGTTGCCCGCCATGATCCGCTCGAGCAGGCAGTCGAAGAAACGGACCGAGCACGGCGCCTCCTTGTGCCATTCATCATAGAGGTCGCAGAGGAACTCGCCCCACTGCTGCGGCTGGATGGTCCACGGGAGCGGCCGGCCTTCCGGGTCGAATTCCACGCACGGAATGTACTGGTGGTAGGTGATGCCCAGCTCGTCGATGAGGTAGTTGAAGATGAGCTTCGCCTTCCCGGCGCTGGCGGAGTTGACGAGCACGAGGGCGTTGAACTCGACCTTGTTGCGGCGGAGGCGCTCGATGGCGGCCAGCACGTCGGCGTGCGATCCGTGCCCGGCCGCGTTGACGCGGTAGTGATCGTGGATTTCCGCCGGGCCGTCGATGCTAACGCCCAGCAGAAAGCGGTAGTCGGCGAGATGCCGGGCAAACTCGTCGTCGATGAGCACGGCGTTGGTCTGGAGGCCGTTGGCGATCGACGTGCGCTTGCCGGCGTCCGAGCGTTTCAGTGCGTATTTCACCTGCAGGTCGGTCACGCGGCGGAAGAAGTCGACCCCCATCAGCGTCGGCTCGCCCCCTTGCCAGCCGAAGGTGTATTGCGGCTGGTCGGTGGCCATGTAGCCGGCGATCAGTCGTTCGAGCACGCCATCGGACATCCGGTGCCGCGCCGTCTCCGGATACAGCTCAGACCGGTCGCGGTAGAAGCAATACGCGCAGCGCAGATTGCAGTCTGCCGAAGCCGGCTTGATCAGGAGCGAGAAATTTTTCATGATTCACATGATAGCGGAAGCGTTGTCGAAGATGAACGGTGAACGGGGGAAAAGACAGGGGATCGGCACCGATCGTTCATCGCCTTTCCGCCGACGTTCCCTCTCACACTTTCCCGACGACGACCGACGCGTTGTGGCCGCCGAAACCGAGCGTGTTGGACATCGCGTAGTTGACGGTGGTCTCGCGGGCCACGTTGGGCACGTAGTCGAGGTCGCATTCAGGGTCGGGCGTGTGGTAGTTGATCGTGGGCGGGATGACGTTGTGGTGGACGGCGAGCGTGGCGATGACGAACTCGACGCCGCCGGCCGCGCCCAGCAGGTGCCCGAGCATCGACTTGGTGGAGCTGACGGCAACCTTGTCGGCGTGGACGCCAAGCGCGCGGCGGATCGCCTTGCTCTCTATGGCATCATTGAGCGGGGTGGATGTTCCGTGGGCGTTGATATAGGAAAGCTGGTCGGGATTGATGCCGGCGTCCTGCATGGCCTTGGTCATTGCGAGCGCGGCGCCTTTGCCGTCGGGCTCGGGCTGCGTGATGTGGTAGCCGTCGGCGGTTCGGCCGAATCCGAGGAATTCGGCATAGATGCGGGCGCCGCGCGCGCGGGCGTGCTCGAGTTCCTCGAGCACGACCATGCCGGCGCCTTCGCCCATCACGAAACCGTCCCGATCCCTGTCGAACGGGCGGCTGGCCTCTGCCGGGCTGTCGTTGTGAGTCGAGACGGCCTTCATCGTGCAGAATCCGGCGAGTCCGAGGGGCGTTACCGCACCCTCGGTTCCGCCGGCTATCATTATATCAGCCTCGCCGCACTGGATGATGCGGAGCGCCTCGCCCAGTGCATGGGTTCCGGATGAGCAGGCTGTGGCCACCGCGGAATTCGGGCCTTGCATCCGATGTCGTATCGAAATGAGGCCGGGGGCGGCGTTGATCATGAGCTTGGGGATCAGGAACGGAGAGACGCGGTCGGGGCCGCGCTGGATCAGTTTCTCATGCTGGGTTTCCATCTCGCCGATGCCGCCGATGCCGGAGCCAACCAGCACGCCTGCCCGAGTGAGGTCTTCCCTCGAGAAATCGAGGCCGGCGTCCGTGATCGCCTGTTCGGCCGTGGCGATGGCGAACCAGCAGAATCGCTCCATGCGCCTCGCTTCACGCACGTCCATCCACTGGGCGGGGTCGAAGTTGTGCACCTCGCTGGCGATCCTGGTCTCGAAGCCGGAAGCATCGAACAGCGTGATGGTTGCCACGCCGCTCCGGCTTTCGCACAGGGCTCGCCACATTGTGGGGACATCGTTGCCCAGGGATGTGACCGCGCCTATTCCTGTGACTGCTACACGCCGCCGTTGCTGCATATGCCTATGCATGCTCCTTGATGTATTTCACCGCGTCGCCGATGGTGGTGATCTTCTCGGCCTCTTCGGTGGGAATGGTGATCTCGAATTTCTCCTCGAACTCCATCAGGAGCTCGGCCACGTCCAGCGAGTCAGCGCCAAGATCATTCACGAAAGATGTCTCGAGCCCGATCTTGTCTTTCGGCTTGCCCATCTGGTTGCATACGATGTCGATTACCTTGTCGGCAACAGCATCCTCTACCGTCACTGTATGTTCTCCTCTATCAAGTCGGCCGGGCGACGCTCGCCCGACGGGAAACGGGTCCAGTCTTCTGGAAAACCGCCGGAAAGGGTCCGGCCTGCCACAGTGATTCGTCACACGTGCGATCTCAGCCTTGCACATCACCTCCTCTCGAGGAAAAACGCTTCTGAATCGCTTGCGAGCATGGATGTACGATTCATGAATGGCTCAATTATCATAATGGGAACGACGAGGAAAATCAACAGGTAAGTTCACGCGGATCTCGGGATCGCGCGGAACACAGAGAAACGTTGTGCCGTTTGGCAGGTCACATTCCCATGCCGCCTGTGATGTGGACCACGTGCCCGGTGATGTACGACGAGTCTTCGCTGCACAGGAATCGCACGGCCCGGGCAACGTCCTGCACGCTGCCAAATCGCCGCAGCGGAATCTGCGCCAGCATCTGGGCCTTCACATCGTCCTTCAGCTTGTCGGTCATCGCCGTGGCAATGAAGCCGGGGGCGATCGCGTTCACGTTGATGTTGCGCTCCGCCGCTTCCTTGGCGATCGACTTGGTGAACCCGATGATGCCGGCCTTGGATGCGGAGTAGTTGGCCTGGCCGGCGTTGCCCATCACGCCCACGATCGACGCGATATTGACGATCTTGCCGGCACGCTGCTTCATCATCTGCCTGATCACGGCCTTGGTGCAGATGAATGTGCCCCGCAGGTTCACGGTGATCACCTGGTCCCATTCCTGGTCGCTCATTCGCATTGCGAGGTTGTCGCGGGTGATGCCCGCGTTGTTCACCAGGATGTGGATGTTGCCAAACGCTTCAACGGTCTTGTTCGCCACGTCGGTCATCTGGTCGAAGTTGGAGACGTCGGCCTGCAGGGCGAGGCAGCGCACGCCCGTGGCCTGGATGTCCTTTGCTGAAGCC
>DATKYA010000325.1:0-7800 GCA_035528775.1 Planctomycetota bacterium
CAAGACCCGCGCCGACCACGCGGAAGTGATGAACCAGCTTTACGCCGGCTACGCGCGCGGCAAGAACGCCAAGGAGCTTGCCGTGGTGCTCGGCGAGTCGGCCCTCACCGAGGAAGACCTGCTGTTCGTGAAGTTTGCCGACGCCTTCGAGCAGACCTTCGTGAAGCAGGGCGAGAACGAAAACCGCTCCATCGAGCAGAGCCTCGGCATCGGCTGGGACCTGCTTCGCATGCTCCCGCGCAACGAGCTGAAGCGCGTGAAGGAAGCAACGCTGAAGAAATACTACGATAAGTAGGGGCGGACGGCGTCCGCCCCAAGGGCACACACCGTGTGCCCCTGCATAAACTTTGAACTCCCATGAAAACCGTCAACCCAACTCGAATGGAATTCCTGCGGATGCGCAAGCGCCTCCGCACGGCAGTGCATGGCCACAAGCTGCTCAAGGATAAGCTCGACGGCCTGATGCAGGAATTCCGCAAGCTTGCCGACGCCTACAAACAGGCCCGCAAGGAGGTTGACGAAGGCCTGCCCGAAGTGCTGAAGATGTTCGTGCTGGCAAGCATCACGTCGTCGCAGCAGGCGATCGAGTCGGCCATCACGCAAAGCCAGAGCAAGCTCACGCTCACGACGTCGCACACGCGGCGGATGAGCGTGATCGTGCCGGGGTTCGCCGTGGAGTTCGAGAGCGCGGCCGCCACCTACAGCCTGCTCGACACACCGGTGGAGCTCGACCAGGCCACCGCCGACCTCCGCGAGTACTTCCCGAAGATCCTCGAGCTCGCGCAGATCGAGGAGACGGTGCGGCGGATGGTGAAGGAGATCGAGAAGACCCGCCGGCGTGTGAACGCCCTCGAGTACGTGATGATCCCCGAACTGCGGCGGGTCATCAAGTACATCCGCACCAAGCTCGACGAGAACGAGCGCTCCACCACGACCCGCCTGATGAAGATCAAGGAGCAGCGGCTGCGCGATGAGCGAGCCGCCCGCGAAGCCGAGAAGGCCGCCCGCCGATAGATTTCCGTTCGTCCAAGTCAGTCCGCACAAGCAATCTTCGGCAGGAGCGGGCCACCGCCGCCCGCCCCTTTCCATCATCAGCGCCCCATGAGGGCGACCCTCGCCCGCGCGATTCCCATATCGTTCCCCGGTGATCCGCCGGTTGCTCGGATATCTGGCGAGGGCGAACACAATGGTTCGCCCCTACAGGAAAATCGGGCCGCGGTACGAAGATTCGTACGACGATCAACTTGGTGTTCGCCCTGCCGAACCCTGGAAACCGTCACTCCGCCGTAGGGGCGAACCGTCGTGTTCGCCCTCGTCCGAATGTTCAGATCACCTTCGGACGACCGGCGCCCGCGGCCGCAAAAAATTCCATACAAAAAGTTACAATAATTCGGGCGGCTGCCCACGCTATTCTGCTTGAATGGCTTCGGGTGCGGCTCTATAATTTCCAATAGAAGGATCAAGGAGATCCTGCAGGCAGTGCGCCGCACGCACAGGCCGGGCGAGGCCGTCCGCGCCCCGGGAGATACTTTGCCCGGCCGCCGGCCGTTGCTCCGCGTTCGCGGTGTCCATCACAGGTAGTCCGCATGAATTATGTCCTTACGATTCGGGAGGGCCCGGAGGCCGGAAAGCAGTTCAGCATCGAGAGCGGCCGCGCCTACACCGTCGGCCGGGGCGTGTCGTGCGAGATCATGCTGCACGACCGCGAGATCTCCCGAGTCCATTGCATCATCAACGCGTCCGAGGACCCCATAATGATCTCGGACCTCGAGAGCCTCAACGGCACGATCGTTGATGGGCAGCAAATCCTCACGAAAATCCTGTCGGGCGGCGAGAGCATACTGGTGGGCAACACGACGCTGGAATTCGCACCGGAAGGTGCGGCGGCGCAGCGGCCCGAGCAACCTGTACCGGCGGCAATAGCGGAGCCTGCTCCCGAGGCGCCGGCGAAGCCGGAGTCTCCCGAGCCTGAGCCGCCCGCCGATCCGGCCGAGGCGCATCGTGATACCGCCGCCGAGGCCCCCTTGGCGGAACCTGATCGAGCAGAGGCCGATCCCGAGCCGATCGCGGTGCAACCGGCTGAAGTGATGCCGGCCGAGCCGATCCCCGTTGACCCGGTAGCGGCAGAGCCGGCATCGGTTCAACAAGAGGCGGTGGAGACCGATGCAGAGCCGGTGGAAGCCGCGCCGGCGTGCCCGATGCCCGGCGAGTCGCCCGGGCACTACAACCTCGTGCGGATCGAGCAGGAGACCACGATCCAGGCGTTTTTGGCAAAGCATCCGAAGGATTCGGCAAACAAGGTGTTTCGCTGGTGGCAGCTCCTGTGGTACTTCGCACTAGTGGCCGGGGCGGTGCTGCTGTTCAACTACGACTGGCTCTATTTCTTCCTGGGCCTGAGCGTGCTGTGCGTGGCGTACCTGGGGGTGGCGCTGTACAAGCTGGCGATCGTGCTGCTGTCGGCCGTGAAGCGTCGCGAGATCGAAATCGGCGCTGCCGAGCTGCGGGCGCTGCCCGAATGGGACCTGCCCGTCTACACGGTGCTGATCCCGCTGTATAGAGAACAGGCGGTCGTCGAGAAGATCGTTCATTCGGTGAACGCGCTCGACTACCCGCAATACAAGCTCGATGTGAAAATCCTGCTGGAGCCGGACGACCACGAGACGATCGAGACGCTCGGGCAGGCGAAGCTGCCGGCGTGCTGCGAGCTGGTCGTGGTGCCCGCCTCCAAGCCGAAGACGAAGCCCAAGGCGTGCAACCACGGCCTGGCCCGCGCCCGCGGCGAATACCTGGTGATCTTCGACGCCGAGGACCGCCCCGACCCCGATCAGCTCAAAAAGGCGGTGCTGGCCTTCCGCAAGGCGCGCAAGAAAACCATCTGCCTGCAGGCGAAGCTGAACTACTTCAACCCGCGGCAGAACCTGCTCACCCGCTGGTTCACGGTGGAATACAGCACGTGGTTCGACCTGTATCTGCCCGGGCTGCACGCGCTCGGGGCACCCATCCCGCTCGGCGGCACGTCGAATCACTTCAAGACATCCGTGCTGCGCGAGATCGGCGGTTGGGATCCGTTCAACGTAACGGAAGACTGCGACCTCGGCATCCGCCTGCACAAGATGGGCTACAAGACGCAGGTGTTCGATTCCACCACGTGGGAGGAGGCGAACTCGCGGCTGTTCAACTGGATCCGGCAGCGGTCGCGCTGGGTGAAGGGATACATCCAAACGCACCTGGTGCACATGCGCAATCCGCTGAAAACGCTGTGGCAGCTCCGGCCCTGGGGCTTCAGCCATTTCCTCGCCAGCGTGGGCGGGCTGAGCTTGATGCTCCTGCTGAACCCGTTTTTCTGGGCGATGGGGGCCGTGTACCTGGGGCTGTGGGCGATCGACCTCGCAAACAACGACTGGTCGATCACCTCGGTGATGAGCCTCAAGCAGGCGCCGATCCACGACATCCTGCGGCTGAGGGCCGCCCAGGGCGAGCGGCTGTCGTGGCACATGCTGTTTTGGGAGGTACCGCGAAACGCGCACACGATGACGCTCCTCTTGAACCTGGTATCGCAGATTTCGTGGGTGATGACGCTCGTGCTGGCGGCGTCGAACCTGTTCTTCGTGTGCACACACGTGCTGGCGTGCATTCGCCGGCGGATGTATTCGCTGATCCCGTACGCGCTCCTCACGCCCTTCTACTGGGTGCTCATCAGCATCGGAGCGTGGAAGGGATTCCTGCAGTTGTTCTTCAGGCCCTTCTACTGGGAGAAGACGGTCCACGGGCTGGACAGCGTGACCGATCTGCCGCACGCCCGGCCGGCTCGACGACCAGCGGAAGGCGGAGCGATTGGGTGACTGAAGAGGAGAGTGGGGGAGTGGGAGAAGAACAAGTGGCTGTGTCCACTTCGTCCACTTCGTCCACTTGGTCCACTTCGTCCACTTGGTCCACTTGGTCCACTTGGTCCACTCGGTCCACTTGGTCCACTCGGTCCACTTGGTCCACTCGGTCCACGAAGACGCAGAAACCCGAGGAACGAGGGAAGAAAACAAACATCGAACATTGAACATCGAACGCTGAACATCGAACAAAGAGGCCGGCCACAGTTGTTATAGAATAGGTGCTCTGCAGCCTGATGCCTGCAGCCTGATGCCTGCAGCCTGTAGCCTGGAAGACGGGATGATCCCAGTGACGATAATCAGGAAGATTGCCATCTTTGCCGCGGTGTTGCCGATGGTGGTCTCGGCGGTGGCCGGGCTGCCGCAGGAGCAGAGCGGCAACGTGCGCGCGGGATGGTGGAATCCCGCCTACCAGTACCGCCTGCGCGTCACCGCGCGGATTCCCGGCACCGAGCGCACCGATGAATGGAGCGCGTTCAACAAGTTCGAGAGCAGCCCGCTCGCCGCCTGCGCCGAAATCCACCGCAAGAAGCCTGAAGATCCCGCCTCCCAGAAAGACGTATGCGTCATCGATGCCGCCGGCAAGCCCGTTCCCTGCAAGGTCTATTTCATGGGCAAGCCCGACACGCTGATGGTGCTGTTCCCGATCCCCCGCGACGGCGGCGATTACGACATCTACTACGGCAGCCAGCAGCCCGAGAACCAGACCGCGAGCCACTCCGCGGGCAAATCGGATGAATGGCTGCCGCCGCCGAACTCGCTGACGGTGACCACGCTGAACATCGCGGCCCAGATCTTCCCGCTCACGCTGCCCCAACTGAAGGCCACGCTCCGCGGCAGCACGTCGTTGCACGGCAGGGTCTTCGTCAACCAGATCGATTTCTCCAGCAATCCCATCAGGCTGGAGCACGGCAACCAGCGATACGTCACGTCCATCGAGGGTCTGCTGAACTGCGAGACGGCGGGCGAATACCAGTTTTCGATCGATTCGGGCGGGCCAGGCTTCCTGCTGATCGATGGCAAGCTGGCCGGGCACAACAACGGCACGCACCGCCCCAGCGGAAAATGGCGCAACAGCAACACCGTGGAGCTGGCCGAGGGCTACCATCATCTGCGGCTCGTCCTGGCCGAGATGGCTGCCTTCCAAGGAGTGCGGCTGGGATGGGCTCCTCCCAACGTCGAGCGGCCCGACCTGATGCCCCGCTACGCCTTCGCCAAGTACGTCAACGTCGAGCCCAGGGAATTGCGGCAGGTCAACAAGAACCAGACGGTCTTCTTCACCTATCGCAGCGCATCGGTCGGCGTGTCGATCCGGGGAAAGACGATCGTGCCGGTCGAGCTGATCAACCTCTCGTCGGGCGATGGCAACGGCACATGGGAATACGCGTGGGTGATCAACAACTGCACCGAAATCCGCGAGAAGCGGCCGAAGGCGCCGCTCGAGGTGGACCAGGCCCATACGGTGGTGCTGAAGGCGTACAAGAACGGCGCGTTCGTCGAAAGCTTCGAGCGCACCATTCAGCCGTCCGCGCAGTCGTTCACCAGTCCGTGGTTCAAGCTGGAGACGATCGGCGCGCCCAATATCGTCTACGTCGGCGAGAAGGAGAACCTGTCGTTCCGCGTCCATTCAGACATCTCCGGCTCGATCGCACTCGACTGGGAATGCGTGCAGCGCAAGTCTGCCGGGATGAGGAACGGCCAGCCGGTCTGCAAGGTGCTGGCGGAAAGCACCGGCACGCTCTCCGGGGCGTCGTTCGGCGAGTCGGCTTTGTCGATCCCGCTGGACACCACGTACTTCGACGAGGATTCCGAGATCATCGTCACGCTGAGCGTCACGGGCACGCCGGTCACGTCGTCGCTGTTCCACGTGATCCCGGTCGGCTCGAAGATCGAGCACCTGAAGTCGTCGGTCGATTGCCTGGTGAACGGCGACGGCAACCGGGCGATCATCAGTACGCACCTGGTGGACCAGTCGAGCTTCCGGAAGTGGGCGATCGCGAAGTATCTGAAGCGATCGATGGACTTCGACAACAAGAAGGTGCTGCTGTACGGCAGTGCAATGGAAAACACGCCGTGTGCGGGCGAGACGTTCGTGAGCTACGTGACGCGGCTGCGCGACCGTGCCCAAGGCACCTGCACCAGCTTCGAGTTCGTGAAGCGGTTCGACGAGGTGAACGGGATTCTGGCCGACGTGCCGCGGTTCGGGCAGGTGCTGGCCAGCCGCGACGTGGAAGTGGTCGTGATCAGCCCGGGCTCGTCGGACGTCCGCCGGGCCATCCCGGTTCGCGACTTCAAGCGCAGCCTGCACCTGATGCTCGACCTGATCCGGCTGAAGAACCCCGAGATTCGCGCCGTCCTCGTGTCTCCCCCGCCGCTCGCCACCAATGTGAAACTCTCCAACGTCTACCGCACCGCCGTCAAGGAGCTGGCCGAGGAAAACCGTGTGACCTTCGTAGACATCCACACTCCCCTCGACGGCAAATCGCTGCTGAAATACTTCAAATCCGCTCTGGACGACGGCGTTTACCTGACGTATCCTAATGATGACGGCCAGGAAGCCATCTGCGATGCCATCTATGGAGCTCTGCGCTGAGCCGGGCTGGTCGGTTCATCAGTTGATCAGTTAGCCAGTTGGCCAGTTGGTCACGGGCTCGGGATTTCCCCGGGGATTCACCATGAGTGCAGAGGAAGAGCTCGGCGGCATGATCGGCCGGCAGGTAGTGATCGACGCACGGGCGCCCTACGTCTACCTGGGAACGCTCGACTCGTTCACCGAGTGCTTCGTGACGCTTCGCGACGTCGACGTCCACGACGCAACTGACTCGCATTGCACGAAGGAAATGTATATAATGGGGGCCCGGAAGCTCGGCGTGCAGCGGAACCGGGCATCGGTGAAGATCCTGCGGAGCGAGATCGTGAGCATTTCGCTGCTATCGGATGTTGTGGTGTTCGAGTAGAGGCGCTCCGGCGGGGCGCTGGAAGACGTACCGCCGCCACGTCTGAGGAATCCGGAATGACGACGCCGCGAGAACCAATGCCGGCCGGCGGGCTGCAGGCGGTCAGCTTCCTGCACCTGATTCGCATCTGGAACCTGCCGACGGCCCTGGCCGACTCCTACGCCGGCTACCTGCTGGCGGTCGGCCCCGAAGCCGACGATCTGTCGGCCATCACGCTGCTGGGCGTGATGGCGGTGTCGGCCCTGATCTATTCGGCAGGGATGGCCTGGAACGACATCCTCGACTACGACCGCGACAAGACGACTCATCCGGACCGGCCGCTGCCGTCGGGCGCAATCCCGAAGAAGGTGGCCGGCCCGTTCGCTCTCTGCCTCACTATCGCGGGGCTGGTGGTGGGCGCGTTCCTCGGATGGCGGGTGTTTCTGCTCACCCTGGCACTGGTGATCCTGATGTTCTCGTACAATTCCTGGCTGAAGCATCACGGGTTTATCGGGTGCATCAATATGGGCGCGTGCCGGTTCGCCAACATGTGGCTGGGCATTGCGGCGGCGGGTGCGGCCCTGGGCTCGAGCCTGTTGCCGTTTCCGGCCACCCTCGCCACCTACGTGGCCGCCGTCACGCTGCTGAGCCTGCTGGAAGACGAGGCGGTCGGCCGCGGGATGTTCTACCTGATGGTCATCGTGCTGCTGCTGGCGCCCATGATGCTGGTGGCGGACGTGCTCAAGGGCGCGGCCAGCAGGCCCGAAGTCTGGTTCGCACTGGTGCCGCTGGCGGTGCTCGTCGGCTGGGTCGGCATCATTGCCTATTCGGCAGGCAAGAAGCTTTCGGCCGCGTCGATCGGCGGCGTGGTTCGCGTTTGCCTCACGGGCATCATCCTGCTCGATTCGGCAATGCTGATGGCGCGCGGCAAGTGGCCGCAGGGAATGCTGTGCGCCCTCCTGATCGTTCCCACCTTGCTG